>NZ_JBXASW010000045.1:0-53931 GCF_058809745.1 Variovorax sp. MPBD4-3 | reverse complement strand
GCCTCCGCCCCTGCGTCCCGCCCGCCCACCATGGCCGACGTGGCCGCGCGCGTCGGCGTGTCGAAGATGACGGTCTCGCGCGCGCTCAACCGCAGCGTGGGCAGCGACCGCGTCACCTCGCAGGCGCTGCGCGAGCGCATCCTGCAGGCCTGTGAAGAGATGGGCTACGTGATCGACCAGACCGCGCGCACTTTCTCGAGCAAGCGCTCGGGTTTCGTCGCGGCGCTGATCCCGTCGCTCAACAACTCCAACTTCTCTGAGACGGTGCAGGGCATTGCCGCGGCGGTGGAATCGCGCGGGCTGCAGCTGCTGCTGGGCTACACGGACTACCGCGTGGAGACCGAAGAGCGCCTGCTGCGCGCCATGCTCGCGCGCCGGCCCGAGGGCGTGATCCTCACCGGCGGCTCCCACACGCCCGCCGCGCGCGCCATGCTGCAGGCCGCCGGCGTGCCGGTCATCGAGACCTGGGACCTGCCCGCCACGCCCATCGGGCACACGGTCGGCTTCTCGAACGCCGAAGCCGCCGCGGCGATGGTGCGGCACCTGCACGGCAAGGGCTACCGGCGCATCGCGTTCATCGGCGGCACCTCGAACCGCGACACCCGCGGCGCCGACCGGCAGCGCGGCTATGCGCAGGCGATCCGCGAACTGGGGCTGCCCGACGGGCGCGTCATCAGCTTCGGCCAGCCGCCGATCTCGATGGCGCAAGGCGGCGAGGCCATCGCGCAGCTCGTGCGCCAGTGGCCCGACGTGGATGCGGTGCTCTGCGTGTCCGACCTCTCGGCCTTCGGCGCGCTGATGGAATGCCAGCGCCGGGGCTGGGACGTGCCCGGGCGCATCGCGATCGCGGGCTTCGGCGACTTCGAAGTCGCGCGCGCCTGCCATCCGCGCATCACCACCGTGGCGGTGGATTGCATGGGCATCGGCACGGCGGCGGGCGAGCTGCTGCTGCGGGTGATCGACGGCACGCGGGACGGGCATCGGCCGCCGCCGGAGACGGTGCTCATCCCGTTTCGCGTCGAGCAGCGGGAGAGTTCGTAGAGGCCCCGATATCCAGGTGCGGCCTTTGCCTTCGGGTAGTCACAAGACCCCGGCCTCGGTGCCAACGGGGGGCGAAGATTCGGTCCGGCCGTGGAAATGAAGCAGTACCTCCACCGGATGCCGCAGATGCCGGCCCTCCATTCGCTCGGCCTGGCTGCGGCAGGAATAGCCCGTGGCCAGAAACTCCGTGCCTCGCGTCTTCCCGGACTTCAATAGCGGGCCCCACGATTGGGAGTAGATGTGGCGCGAAGTCCCGACGTTCAGGCTCTCGTGCCCGTAGGTCCCCGACATGCCGCAACAGCCGCTGGCCTGTTGGCGCAGCTTCAGCCCGGCGCGGGCAAATACCTCGGGCCAAAGCGCGGCGGCAGCGGGTGCGGTCGTCTTTTCCGTGCAATGGGTCAGGAGCCGGAAGTCCCCCTCTGGAGATTCCGGCACCTTCGCGGGCAGTACGTCCAGGAGCCACTCCTGCGGGAGCAGGACGGCAGGCGGTTTCTCCAGGGACGCGAGCTTCGCGTACTCCTGCCGGTACACGAGCGTCATTGCAGGATCGAGGCCGACAAGGGGCACACCGCATGACGCCAATTCACCGAGCATCGTTGCGTTCCTGAGCGCCGTCCGGTTGAACGCCTTGAGGAAGCCCAGCACATGGAGCGGCTTGCCGTTGGGCATGAAGGGGGCCAGCCAGACTGTGTATCCAAGCCGGGACGCGAATTCGATGAAAGCGCAGAGCACGCGTGCCTCGAAATAGCGCGTGAACGCATCCTGCACCAGGATCACGGACCTGGCGCGCTGCGCGCCTGTCTGCGCGGCCAGCAACGCCGGAGTGGCCTCGCGCACGCCCCACCGGCTCAGCGTGGCCTGGAAGTCGAAGCGGCTCAGCAGCGGGCTGTCGACCATGCCCGCGTGGCGTTCGAGCGTGCGGCGAACCAGTGCCGACGACATGGCGCCGTTGTAGAGCCGCGGAAAGCGCGCGAAGAAGGGCACGCTGAATTCGAGCGAGCCAATCAGGTAGTCCTTGATCGGCCTCGAATAGCGGGTGTGATACAGCTCCAGGAAGCGCGAGCGGAACTCCGGGACGTTGACCTTGACAGGACACTGCCCCGCGCACGACTTGCAGGCCAGGCAACCGGACATTGCTTCATAGACTTCGTGAGAGAAGTCGCCGGCGCCTTCATTGCCGTGCGCCGCACGCTGGCGGCTGTTTCGCCAACGCCTGAAAAATCCGGCGAAGGACGAATCTTGCCGCGCCGCCGCCTGGAGCACGTCGACCCCCGCGTTGCCCTGCAAGCGCAGCCACTCCCGCAACAGCGTGGCGCGGCCCTTGGGGGAATGCCTGCGTTCACGCGTGGCCTTCCACGAAGGGCACATCGCGTCGTCGGGGTCGAAGTTGTAGCAAGCGCCATTGCCGTTGCAATGGACCGCGCCGGCATAGCTTTTCCACACGCGTTCGTCGATCTGGCGATCGGCGTCGGCACGCAAGGGCACTTCGTCGATGCGCAGCAGCCGCGAGACCTGGCCCGCGGGCGTGGCGATCTTTCCCGGATTGAGCTGGTTGTGCGGATCGAACGCCGCCTTGAGCTCTTGCAGGGCCGGATACAAGGGGCCGAAATACTGCGGCGCATATTCGGAGCGAACCCCCTTCCCGTGCTCGCCCCACAGCACGCCGCCGTACTTCAGCGTCAGCCTGGCGACCTCGTCGGAGATCGTGCGGATCAGCGCCGCATGGGCCGGGTTCTTCAGATCCAGGGCCGGCCGGACATGCAGCACGCCCGCATCCACGTGGCCGAACATGCCGTAGCTCAGCCCATGGCCGTCGAGCAACGCCCTGAACTCTTCGATGTAGTCGGCAAGCTTCTCCGGCGGCACCGCCGTGTCTTCGACGAAGGGCTGGGGCCGGGCCTCCCCTTGCACGTTCCCCAGCAGGCCGACCGCGCGCTTGCGCATGGCGTAGACCTTTTCAACCGCCGCCTGACCCGATGCAATGGTGTGGCCGATGCGCGTCGCGCTGGCGTCGTTGGCCAGATGCTCGGTGAAGGCCGCCACACGGCCGCGCACCTCGTCCTTCGAGTCTCCGCAGAATTCGACCAGGTTGATTCCGCGCGTCGGCACCGTGTCGGAAGGCTCGGAAAAATACTCGGCCACGTCCTGCCAGACGATGTCGTCCATCGCCAGGCCCAGCACCCTTGAATCGACCGTCTCTATCGACAGCGGGCGGTGCCGCATCAGGAACTGCGCATCGCGCAGTGCATCCATGAAGCTGGCGTATCGCACATTGACCAGCATGGAATGCCGGGGAATCGGGAGCAGGTTGATTTCGGCCTCCACGACGAACCCCAGCGAACCTTCCGCGCCGCACAGCACGCTGTTGAGGTTGAAGCGATCGCCGGGCTCTTGCAGGTGCGCCAGGTCATAGCCGGTGAGGCAGCGATTCAGACGGGGAAAGCGCGTCGCGATCAGCTCGGCATGCTGCGTGGCGATCTTGTGTGCGCAGCGCCATGCGTCGCCCACGGGACCGCCTTTTTTCAACTGCACCTGCAGCTCGGCGGCATCGACCGACCGGCTCTGGAAGCGCGCGCCGCCCGGCAGGACCACATCCAGCTCCAGCACATGGTCGCGCGTCTTGCCGTAGGTGCAACTGCCCTGGCCGCTCGCGTCCGTGTTGATCATGCCGCCGATCGTCGCGCGGTTCGATGTCGACAGCTCGGGCGCAAAGAACAGCCCGTGTGCCTTCAGCGCCGCATTCAACTGGTCCTTGACCACGCCGGCCTGCACGCGCGCCACCCGGCGCACGGGGTCGATCCACAGGATCTGGTTGAGATGCCGCGAAAGATCCACGGCGATGCCGTCCGTCAGGGACTGGCCGTTGGTGCCCGTTCCCCCGCCGCGCGGAGAAACCGCCACGCGCCGATGCTCCGGCCTGGCGAGCAGCCTGGCGATCGTTTCGACGTCGGCCGCGTCGCGCGGAAAGACCACCGCCTGGGGCAGCCGCTGGTAGATCGAGTTGTCCGTAGCCAGCACGGTGCGATCGGCGTACTGCGACGTGATCTCGCCTTTGAAGCCTTCGGCGGCAAGTGCATGGAGAAAGCGCCGGTAGCCGCTTTCCAGCGCTACCGGAACTGGAATGATCGCAATCAATTTCGGATTTCCCGCAGTGACAGGCGCAGGCAGGTCAATCGGCCTTCAGCCGCCCTTGCCTGACCATCTGCGCGGCCAGGGTGACCTCGCCATCGACCAGCCTCTGCAGCGCGGCCCCCGTGTCTCCGACCGGCTCGCTGCCCAGATCCCGGATCACGTTGGAGAACTCCGGCTGGGCGACGGACTTGGAGATCCAGCCCTGGAGACTGGCCACGTTGGCGGCGGGCGTGCCCTTGGGTGCGAATGCCCCGACGAAGGTCGTGGCGTCGAACGCTGGCAGGCCCAGCTGGGAAAGCGTCGGCACGCTTGCAAGCAAGCCGCCGGCCTGGGGGCCAAGCACCATCACGGCACGCAGCGCGCCGCTCTTGATGTGCGGGGTCGAGCTCGTGATCTGGTCGACCACCGCATCGATCTGGCCGCCGATCAGGTCGACCAGCGCCGGCCCGGAACCCTTGTAGGGCACCGCGTTGACCTGCGCCTTGGCGGAATCCTCGAACTGGAGCAGCGCCAGGTGATTGGGAGAGCCCGGGCCTGCATGTCCGACCGTCACGCCCTGCTTCGCGGCCTTCGCCGCCTTCACGAAGTCGGCCGCGGTCTTGAACCGCGTGTCGTTGGCGCGCACGACCACGACGACGGGCGTGCGGCTGAGCAACGCGACCGGCACCAGGCTGTCGGCCTTGTAGGGCAGCTTGATGATCTCGGGCAGAGTGCCCAGCTGGCCGGGCGTTGCCACCAGCAAGGTATGCCCGTCGGGCTCCGCCCGCGCCACCGTGCCGGTTCCCACCGCGCCGCCACCGCCGGCGCGGTTTTCGACGATCACGGACTGGCCGACCAGCTTCGTCAGCGGCACGCCCAGCGAACGCGCGACGATGTCCACGTTCCCCCCTGGTGCGAAGGGAACCACCAAGGTGATCGGCTTCGAGGGAAAGCGGCTCTGCGCAGTGGCGGGCTGGAGTGCGGCGCAGGCGGCGAGCGATGCGGCACCTTGCAGGAAAAATCTGCGGCTGTTTTTTTGATTGAACATGAATGTCTCCTTTTAGAAATCAGTCTTTCCAGTAAAGCCGGGTCGGGTTGTCGACCAAAGCCTTGCGCCTGATTTCCTCGGGAAACCAGTGCGTGATCAGGTTTGCCAGCTCGATGCTGGCGGTCGACGTTGCGTCGATGCCGGGGTGGGGCCAGTCCGAGCCCCATACGATGCGCTCAGGATTCGCCTGCGCCAGGCTGTGCGCGAGCGGCAGCACGGCGGGGTCGACGCCCGACGCCGCCGGAGATATGCGGTATGCCCCCGAGAACTTGACCCAGGCGCATCCCTCCTGAAGCAGGCTTCGAAGACGCTTGACGCCCCTGCTGTCGATGTCCGCGCAGTCCGATGGATGACCGAAGTGATCCACCACCACGGTCATGCCCGTCTCGGTCAGGCGCTGGACGAGGCCGAAATCCGCATCGATGTTCACGAGCAGCTGGATGTGCCACCCGAGGCCCTTCACCCGGTCCGCAATGGACTGCAGGCCGGCGGCGGAAACGCCCCCGCTGAACAGCGCATTGCATCTGGCGCCTCGCACCCCGAGCCGATGCAGTTCCTCGATCTCGGCATCCGGCGTGTCTTCGAAGACGACCGCCACGCCGCGCATGCTGCCCGCAGCCGCGTCGTGCAGCGTCCGCTTCAGGAGCGAGTGATCGCGGCCGTACACGCTCGGCTGGACCAGAACGCAGCGATCCATGCCCAAAGGCCGATAGGCAGCCCAGTACTGTTCGATCGTGGCCGGCGGCGGGGTGTACGAGCGCTCGGCAATGAATGGAAATTCCTCCGGCGATCCGAAGACATGCAGGTGCGTGTCGCACGTCCCCTGCGGAAAGATTCTTTCTTTTTCACCTGGAAGCGCCTGAGGGGCTGCGCCGTGGCGGCCTGTGATTGCCATGGATTCCAAAACTGTCTGGTTGAGTGCAGGGCAGATTGTTTTGGTTGGGCATGTAGTTAGTCAAATTCATTACTATCATTGTCCAGATGAATGAAATTCAGCTTCCTGCGAGCAAGGATCGTGCGTCGATGAACCTTCGCCGGATCGATCTCAACCTGCTGGTGATGTTCGAAGCGCTCGTCGAGGAGCGAAGCGTGACCAAGGCGGCGGCCCGGCTCAACCTGACTTCTTCTGCCGTGAGCCATGCGTTGCGCCGTCTCAGGGAGCAATTCAAGGACCCCCTGATGCTGCGAACCGCGGAGGGCATGGTTCCGACACCCGAGGCCGTTCGCCTGGCCAAGAGCTTCAGAAAGGCTTTCAGCGAAATCGAGGACGCCATCGGCGTCGCCGGGGAGTTCGACCCCGGCACCGCGAGAAGAACTTTTCTTCTGCGCGTGTCCGACTATGTCGGCATCCTCTTGCTGCCGCGCCTGTGCATCGAGTTGCGCACCGTGGCGCCAGGTGTCAGCCTGTCGGTGCAGTCGTTCGAGATGCGCCAGCCGTCGGACCGTGTCGAATACGAAGGGGTGGAAATCCGGCTCTCCGTTTCCCGGGGGCACTCCGTTCTTTCCGCCTCGCGGCGAATACTGGACGACCGCTGGATGGTGTTGATGAGGAAAGGCCACCCCGCCGCGTCCGCGCCACTGACCCTGGACAAATACCTGGAGCTGGGGCATCTGAAGGTCTCGGGCGTGGGCAGCAGCATCCTTGACGAGCTGCTGGCCGAACGCGGGCTGGCACGCCGGGTCATGATCCAGGTGCCCACCTGGCAAGGCATGGTGCCGGTGATCGAATCCACCGACCTGATCGCGGCCATGCCGGCCCACTGGATGGGCAGCGTGCTTTCAGGCTCGAACTGCGTCGCCTTTCCGTTCCCGCTGCCCGAGCTGGCGCTTTCCATCGACGCGGTCTGGCATCCCCGCAACGACCACGATCCCGGCCATAAATGGTTCAGGGAGCTGATCCATCAGATCTTTCAGGACGCGCACAGGAAATCGCGCGTGGAAGACTGACCGCGATTCGAACACCGGGATGGAGCCGATTCATCCCGCCTGATGCCGGACTCCTTCCCTTTTCCCCACCGGCAGGATCGACGGATCAGGCCGCGACGGCCTGCGCTCCCGCATCCGCAAAGTCGATCAGCACCTTCATCGCCTGCTTGCGGTCGCTCGCCAGCTCGAAGGCCTCGCGCGCCTTCAGCATCGGGAAGGTGTGCGTCACCACCGGCGACAGGTCGACCCGGCCCTCGTTGATGAGCCGCACCGCCAGCGCGAACTCGGCATGGAAGCGGAACGAGCCGCAGATGCTCAGTTCCTTCGACACCACCATGTTCTGCGGAATGCTCACGTCGCCGCCCAGGCCGAGCTGCACGACCACGCCGCGCGGGCGCATCACTTCCAGGCCGTCGCGCAGCGCGCGTTCGTTGCCGGAGCATTCGAGCATCACGTCGAAGGTGCCCTTGTCGGCCGAATGGCGCGACACCCAGGTCTTGTCCTGCGCGACATTGATGGTCTGGTCGGCGCCCATGGCGCGTGCAATGGCCAGCGGCTCGTCGACCACGTCGGTGGCGGTGATCTCGGCCGCGCCGTGCGCGCGCGCCGCCGCGATGGCCAGCACGCCGATCGGGCCGCAGCCCGACACCAGCACGCGCTTGCCCAGCAGCGGCCCGGCACGCGACACGCCGTGCAGCCCCACCGAGAACGGCTCGGCCAGCGCGGCCAGCCGCAGCGGCACGTGGTCGGCCACCTTCACGCACTGCGTGGCCTCGCACAGCAGCATGTTGCGGAACGCGCCCTGCACGTGCGGCGTGCGCATCGCGCTGCCGTAGAAGCGCATGTCCAGGCACTGGTTGGGCAGGCCTTCGAGGCAGAACTTGCAGGCGCCGCAGGGGCGGCTCGGGTTGACGGCCACCTTGTCGCCGATGCGCACGCTCTCCACGCCGGGCGCCACCGCCACCACGGTGCCGGCCACCTCGTGGCCCAGCACCATCGGCTCCTTGATGCGCACGGTGCCGAAGCCGCCGTTGTGAAAGTAGTGCAGGTCGGAGCCGCAGATGCCGCCCATGCCGACCTTCACCAATACCTGGCCGGGGCCTATTTCCCCGGCGTCCTGTTCGTCCAGCCGCAGGTCGTCGGGGGCGTGGATCACGAGGCACATACAACGCAAACGCATGATTCTTTCCTTCGGGCGATCAGGCCACGGGGGTGATGAGAGGCTGGCCCGCGAAGTGGGCCTCGAGGTTGCGGCGCACCAGCTCGCCCATGGCACGGCGCGTCTGTTCGGTGCCGCTGCCATGGTGCGGGGTCAGCACCACGTTGTCGAGCGCGGCGAAGCGCGGGTCGATGCGCGGCTCGTTGAGGAACACGTCGAGCCCCGCGCCGGCAATGCTGCGCGCCTCCAGCGCCTGCAGCAGCGCGGCTTCGTCGACGGTGGTGCCGCGCGACACGTTCACCAGCCAGCCCGTGGGGCCCAGCGCCTGCAGCACTTCGGCATTCACGATGCCGCGCGTGGCCTCGCCGCCCGGCAGGATGACGATGAGTACGTCGCACCAGTCGGCCATCGCGCTCAGGCTCGCGAAGTGGCGGTGCGGGCTGTCTGCCTTCGGGCTGCGGCTGAAGTAGCCCAGCTCCACGTCGAAGCCCGAGAGCCGCTTCGCGATGGTGCTGCCGATGCGGCCGAAACCGGCGATGCCGACGCGCTGGCCGAAGACGCGCGTGGCCAGCGGTATGCCGCCTTGCGCCCATGCGCCGCTGCGCACGAACTGGTCGCTGGCCGCTATGCGGCGCTGCAGCGCCAGCGTGAGCCCCACAGCAAGGTCCGCCACGTCGCCGTTGAGCACGTCGGGCGTGTTGGTCACGCGGATGCCGCGCGCGCGGCAGGCGGCGAGATCGATGGCGTCGGTGCCCACGCCGTAGCAGGCGACCAGCTCCAGCCTGGGCAGCGACGCGATGAGCTCCGCGCTCGCGCCCAGTTCGCCGCGCGTGGCGATGGCGCGGATGTCGGCAGCATGTTCGGCGACGAAGGCCGCCGGGTCCTGCGCCTCCCACAGGTGGTGCAGGGTGTAGGCCGCCCGCATCGGCGCCATGTCCCACTCGGGATATGCGCCGGCCAGGAGGACGTGCGGGGAAATGGCGGTAGCGGTCAAGCGGATGTCTCCTGCGGCATGAAAGATACCGGTAACTCTAACGAATTGCCTGTAGTAAAGCCAGCACGGGCTTCACCCATTGACGTTTTCAAAAGATACCGGTAACTTCCTGCCGTTGCCACGTACCGGGGCACCCCGCTCACGCCCCGTCCCAAGGAGCTCTTCTTGAAACTGTTCGATCTTTCCGGGCGCACCGCCCTCGTCACCGGCTCCAGCAAGGGCATCGGCTTCGCGCTGGCGGCGGCACTGGGCCAGGCCGGCGCGCGCGTCGTGCTCAACGCACGCGACGCCGCCGCACTCACCGCCGCGCGCGACGCACTGCGCGCCCGGGGTATCGCGGCCGAATCGGTCGCCTTCGACGTGACGGATGCCGCGGCGGTCGAGGCCGGCGTGGCCGCGGTCGAGTCCGGCATCGGCCCCATCGACATCCTCGTCAACAACGCAGGCATGCAGCACCGCGGCGCATTCGCCGAATTCCCCATCGATGCCTGGCACAAGATCACGACCACCAACATCGACAGCGTGTTCTTCGTGGGCCGCTTCGTGGCGCAACGCATGATCGAGCGCAAGCGCGGCAAGATCATCAACGTGTGCTCCGTGCAAAGCGAGCTGGGCCGCCCCGGCATCGCGCCCTACGCCGCCACCAAGGGCGCGGTGAAGATGCTCACCAAGGGCATGGCCATCGACCTGGGCAAGCACGGCATCCAGGTCAACGGCCTGGGCCCCGGCTACTTCAAGACCGAACTGACGCAGGCGCTGGTGGCCGACGAGGCCTTCACGGCCTGGCTCTCGGGCCGCACGCCGGCCGGCCGCTGGGGCGATGTCGAGGAACTCGGCGGCGCGGCCATCTTCCTGGCGTCGGACGCCTCGAGCTTCGTCAACGGCCACATCCTGTACGTGGACGGCGGCATCACCGCGAGCCTGTAGCCGCATGCACGCGCAGCAGCGCACCTGCGTGGTGGTGATGGGCGTGTCGGGCACCGGCAAGAGCAGCGTGGCGGCGGGGCTGGCGCAGTTGCTCGCGCTGCCCTGGATCGACGCCGACGACCTGCACCTGCCCGAAGCCGTGGCGCGCATGCGGGCCGGCCAGCCGCTGGGCGACGCGGACCGCTGGCCCTGGCTCGACCGCGTGGGCGACAACCTGGCCGACCGTACCGCCGCGCCGCGCGGCGTGCTGGTGGCCTGCTCCGCGCTGCGGCGCGCCTACCGCGACCGGCTGCGTGATGCGTCGCCGTCGCTTCAGTTCGTGTTCCTGGACGGGCCCGATGCGCTCATCCGCCAGCGCCTGGAACGGCGCACCGGCCACTACATGCCGCCCAGCCTGCTCGACAGCCAGTTGCGGACGCTGGAACGGCCGGACCCGAGCGAAACGGACGTGTGGCATGCCGACATCGACACGCCCGTGGCGCAAATCGTGGCCGACATCGGCGCGCGGCTCAGCCGCCGCGCGAAGGACGCCGCCGCCGCTTGAGCGGCGCCTTGCCGTCGAGGTCCGCCAGCTCCCACACGCCGCCCGCCGCGGACACCAGCGCATGCGCGCTGTTGATCAGCCCGATGTGCGAGAACGCCTGCGGAAAATTGCCGAGCTGCCGCCGTCCGACCGGGTCGTATTCCTCCGCGAACAGGCCCAGGTCGTTGCCCAGCGACAGCAGCCGCTTGAACAGCGCGCGCGCCTTGCGCAGCTTGCCCATGGCCACGTACACATTGGTCAGCCAGAAGCTGCAGGCGAGGAAAGCGCCCTCCCCGCCCTCCAGGCCGTCGACGCCTTTCTCGGTGCGGTAGCGATACACCAACCCGTTGAAGATCAGTTCTTTCTCGACGCGCGCGATGGTTCCCTGCACGCGCGGATCGTGGATGGGCAGGAAGCCGATCAGCGGCATCCACAGCAGCGCGGCATCGACCGTGTCGGCGCCGTAGTACTGCACGAAGGAATTGCTGGCCGCGTCGTAGCCGCGCGCGCAGACCTCGGCATGGATCTCGTCGCGCGCCGCGCGCCAGTGGCCGACCGGCCCTTCGAGACCGAAGTCTTCCGCGCTCGCGATCATGCGGTCGAAGGCCAGCCAGCACATGATCTTGGAGTGCACGAAGTGGCGCGGCTCGCCGCGCACTTCCCACAGGCTGCAGTCGGGCTGCTTCCATAGCACCATGAGCTGCTTCGCGATGGCGCGCTCCAGCGGCCAGACCTTGTCCATGTCCGCCAGGCCCGCCTTGCGCGCCGCATGGAAAGCCGCGATGACCGAGCCGTACACGTCGAGCTGGCGCTGCCCGTGCGCGCCGTTGCCGATGCGCACCGGCCGGCTGCCGTCGTAGCCCGGCAGCCAGCCGAGTTCCAGTTCGGTGAGCGAGCGTTCGCCGTGCAGGCCGTACATCACCTGCAGTTCCTCGGGCGAGCCGCCCACGGCGCGCATCAGCCACCAGCGCCATGCGCTGGCCTCTTCCACGTAGCCGGAGCCGATCAGCGCGTAGAGCGTGAGCGCGGCGTCGCGCAGCCAGCAGAAGCGGTAGTCCCAGTTGCGCTCGCCGCCGGGCTGCTCGGGCAGCGAGGTGCTGGGCGCGGCGACGATGCCGCCGGTGGGCTCGTAGGTCAGCGCCTTGAGCGTGAGCAGCGAACGCATCACCGGCTCGCGGTACTCGCCTTGGTAGCCGCAGCGGTCGGTCCATGCGCACCACTCGGCGCTGGCCTGGGCCAGCAACGCGCTGGCGTCGCGCGTGACCGGCGGTTTCTCGTGCGAGGGAAACCAGTCGAGCACGAACGCGATCGACTGCCCGGCCAGCACGGTGAAATCTGCATGGCTCGCAAAGTCTTCATTGACCAGCGGCACGCCGGAACTGATCCGCACCGCGTCGGGCCCGGCGACGGCATGCACCGCGCCGTCGCGCCGCTCGACCCAGGGGCACCACTCGCCGTAGTTGAAGCGGATGCGCAACTCGGTGTGCATGTTCACCGCGCCGCGCACTCCCTGCACGATGCGCACCACCTCGTGCGTGCCGCCCGCGGCCGGGCGCGGCATGAAGTCGGTCACCAGGGCCGTGCCCTTGGCGGTGTGGATGGTGGTCTCCAGCACCATGGTGCCGGGCAGGTAGCGGCGCGTGACCCGGGCCTTGGCGCTCCTGGCGCGCATGGTCCAGCGGCCGTTGCGCTCGTCGCCGAGCAGGCTCGCGAACATGGCGGCGGAATCGAAGCGCGGCAGGCACAGCCACTCGATATCGCCGCCCAGGTGCACCAGCGCGGCGCTGTGGGTGGAGCCGATCAGCGCATAGTCGGCAATGGGCCGTGCCGGGCGGGCAGGCCGCCGGCGCGTTGAGGGTTGTTTATTTTTTGGCGGCTGAGACAAGCTGTGAGCATCGCCCGCCGGCCGGCGGCACCGCGCCGGAGAGCGGCGCCAAGTGCTGCCGGACAACGCCTATCCGGCCGCGGCCGGCTGCGTCGTCGTCAGAGCAGGTCCTTGAGCTTCGCGCGCAGCCTGCTGATCGCCTGGCTGTGCAGCTGGCACACGCGCGACTGGCTCACTTCCAGGATGGCGCCGATCTCGCGCAGGTTCAGTTCTTCCTCGTAGTAGAGGTTCAGCAGCAGCTGGTCGCGCTCGGGCAGCGCCGAAATGGCATCCACCAGCTGGTGGCGGAAGCCGCTCTCCAGCAATTGCTCCAGCGGGTCATCACCACTGCGCCGGTCGCGGCGCGCGTCCTGCGAGTGGATGTCCAGGAACGGGTTGTCCGGGTCGTCCTTCGCGAAGTCCTCCACGTAGAGCAGCTGGCAGCCATGTATTTCCTGCAGCATGGACTGGTAGGCCTCCAGGTCCATCTTCAGTTCCTTGGCGATCTCGCCTTCGCTCGGCGCGCGCCCGAGCCGGTGGCCGAGCGCATGAATGGCCTTCTCGATGCCACGGGCCGACTGGCGCAGGCCGCGCGAGCCCCAGTCGCTGGCGCGCAGCTCGTCGAGCATGGCGCCGCGGATGCGCTGGCTGACGAAGGTCTCGAACTGCGCCCCACGGTTGTCCTGGTAGCGGCTGGACGCATCCAGCAGGCCCAGCATGCCGGCCTGGATCAGGTCGTCCAGCTCCACGCTGGCGGGCAGCTTGGCCATCATCTGCAATGCGATGCGGCGCACCAGCGGCTGATGCTGCGCCAGCAGGTGCGATTTCTCGATGGTTCCCTGTGCGGTGTACACGGACGTCCTCTTGCGGTTATCTGCCGGAACCGGGTCAGGCGGCTGCGGCCGCGTGCATCACGGCCTGGGCTGGCTTGCCTGGAGCAACGCCGGCGCGCGCATCGGCGCGCCAGGGCCAGCGGCCCATGTCGTCGGCCACGCGGCGGAAATCGACCGCTGCCGCGCTCGCGGGAAAGGCCTCGACGATGGTCTGCTTCAGCCGCCATGCATCGGCGACGCGCGCGTCGAAGCGGGCCCAGCCGGCCGCCTCCAGCGACAGCGCCAGGTAGCGGCTGCCGGCGTTGGCCAGGTTGCTCATGATCCGGCGCGCCGCCTCGACCTCGGCCACGCCGTTGACGAGAAAGCGCAGTTGCTTGAGTCCGTGCGCGTAGTGCAGGCGCTTGATGCCCGCATAGGCGGTGGTGATCGACGCGGGCTGCGGCTGCAGCACCAGCAGGAGTTCGTCGGCGGCCTGCGCGAGCGGCGACAGGCGGCCTTCGCTGTCGAGCGCCGCGTCGACGATGACCACGCCGTCGCGCCACATCGTGCGCGGGTCGGTGTCGTCGCCGGCCACGCCGGGCGGCGCGGGCAGCACGTGCACGCCGCTGCCGGCGCGCACCGCCGCGCTCGCGAGCGTGAGCCGGCCGGAGGCCACGTCGGCCAGCCCGCCCAGCGGATCGATGGCCCAGACCTCGCAGGCCGAGCCGACCTTGGGACAGTGCTCATCGAGCAGCAGCACGTTCTTGCCCTGCTGCACCAGCGCGGCGCCGAGGTTCATCGCGGCCGTGGTGGCACCGGCGCCCGGGCCCATGCTCGTGACCGCGACCACGCGTGTCTGCGTCTGCGCCAGCAGGCGGCGCAACCCGTCGGCCTGGTCCGCGACCATCTTGCTCATTGCGATCTCCTCAACCCTGCGGCTCCAGCGCGCGCGGCGCCTGCACGGGCGCGGTGGACTCGGTGCCCAGCGCCTCCAGCAACAGGAAAAGCTTGCCCACGCCCGCATACAGCGCGCTGCCGCTCATGAGCCGGCCGTTGCGCACCGGGCGCCCGGTCAGCTGGCCCAGCAGCACGCGGGTGCGGTCGGCCCATTCGCCCTCGGCCTGCGCCAGCCGCCACACGGTGGTGGTCATCTGGCCGGCGATGAGCAGGCGCTTCATGTTGTTCGGGTCGCCCAGTTCGCCGATGCCGCCGACCAGTTGCACGCCGTCGCGCAGCAGGCGGAAGCATGGCTCGGCGTCGTTGGCCCAGGCCTGCCATTGGGCGAGCTGGCGCGCCTTCACCTCGGTGCCGATGTTCGTGAGCGCATAGCTCTGCGCCAGCACGTTGCCGCTGCGCGCGTCGAGCATGCGCGTGGCGACGCAGCGCAGCGCGGGCATGGCCTCGCGCCCGACGCCCGCCGCCACCGCGGCCGCGTTGAAGCGCAGCACCACGTCGACCTGCGCCTCGCAGCGCAGCGCGGCCTTGCCGCGGAAGCGCACGGCCTGCCCTTCGCTGAACTCGAAGTCCAGCCGCGCGAGCGTGTCGGGTGCGCCGGTGCGCGCATCGACCACCGCCGTGGAGCCCGGCGCGCGCGCCAGCCAGCGCTGGCCACCCGCCTGCCACTGCAGCATCGACTCGAGGCCGGGCAGGCGCGTGAGCACGTGCACCATCGGCTTGTCGCCGAAGTCCTGCTGGCGCAGCCACGGCACCTGGCGCGCGCCCGGCTTGCGGGAGGCGTCTTTCATGCCGCGCGTGGCGGCGGTGGAAAGCCATTGGTTGGGCGCGGCCAGCGGCAGGCCGCTGCGGTCCGACAGCAGCAGGCTGCCGTGGCATTCGTAGGCGTCGCCGCCTTCGTTGGAGCGCAGGCCGACCTGGCCGCACAGCGCAAGCACATGGGTCTCGCAGCCGGCGGCGATCTCGCCGCGCGCATGCACCATCAGGTCCTGAAGCACGGCCTTCTGGCCGATGTCTTCGTCGGCGGCATTGCGCCACAGCCCGCGCGCACGCTCGAAGCCGATCTGCGCGCCGGCCAGCGCGCTGGCGGCGGTGGCCAGTTCTTGCGCGTCGTGCGCCATCGCGCGGATCAGGTTCTGGTACTTCAGCCGCAGGCGGTCGGCTTCGCCCTGCGCCTGCACCACCTGCGCCGACGGCGCGGTGCCCGCGGGCTCTTCCTGCAGGTCGCTTTCGGCGGGCACGAACAACGGGTTGTGCTGGCGCGGCTGGAACACGCTGTCCACCAGTTGCGCGCGGTCGGCCTGCATCAGGTTCTCGGGCACCTTCTGGCCGCTGGAGATGTAGTGCACCGGCAGGCGATGGCGGATGACGGTGTCGATCAGCGCGCCCGGATGCGTGGACTCGTCGACCTTGGTGAAGATGCAGCCGGTCAGGTCGTTGCCGTGGCGGTAGGCGTGCACCACTTCGTTGAGCGTGTCGCCGTGGCTGGTGGCGTTGAGCAGCAGCAGCCGCTTCACCGGGCGCGGGCTCTGGCCCAGCATGGCGATCTGCTCGGGCACGGCGCGGTCGCGCTGGCTCATGCCGACGGTGTCGATCAGCACCATGTGCTTGTCGCGCAGATCCTGCAGCACCAGGTGCAGGTCGGCCGCGTCCTTCACGGCGTAGACGGGCACGTTGAGGATCTGGCCGTAGATGCGCAGCTGCTCGTAGGCGCCGATACGGTAGCTGTCGGTGGTCACCAGCGCGAGCTTGTCGGCGCCGAAGCGCATCACGCAGCGCGCGGCCAGCTTGGCGGTGGTGGTGGTCTTGCCGACGCCGGTCGGCCCCATCAGCGCATACACGCCGCCCTGCGCGAACAGGGCGTCCTCGTCTTCATGCACGGGCACCGCGCGGATCAGCTCGGACCGCACGTAGGCCATGCCTTCGGCGTAGGTCTGGCCGGTGGGCAGCTTCTCGAGCATGGCCTTCGACAGGCGCGCGCTGAAGCCGGCGCCCAGCAGCGTGCGCAGCAGGCGGCCGCGCACCGGGTCGCGGCGCTGCTTGTCGTTCCAGACCACGCTGGCGAGCTGCTCTTCGATCATGCCGCGCATGGAGTGCAGTTCGTTGAGCACGGTGTCGCCGTGGAGCGCGGGTGCTGGCGCGGGCGCGGCCACGGGCTGCGGCGCGGGGCGCGCGGCCTGAACAACAGGTGCGACAGGTGCGACAGGTGCGACCGGAGCGGCCTGTGCAACGGGCGCCGCGACAGGGACAGCCGCAGGTGCGGGCACGGGTGCGGCCGCGGCAGCCGCCGGCGCCGCGTTGCGCGCTACGCCCTGCACGTCGCCCTCCACCATGGCGACGATCTCGACGCCCTCGGCGGTGGCACGGTGGGTCAGCACGATGGCGTCGGCGCCCAGCGCCTCGCGCACCAGCCTCAGGGCTTCGCGGCTGGTGGCCGCGACGAATTTGCGTGCGGTGGTGCGCACGTCGTTCTGCTGGGAATTCAACCTCGTCCTCCAATGGCGGCGGTGATCTTGATGGTGCGGGAATCAGGGATTTCCGCGTGCGAAAGAACCTTGAGCTGCGGCAGGCTGCGCCGCAGGAAACGCGACAGCAGCACGCGCAGCGAGTGCTGCACCACGAGCACCGGGGCCAGCCCCATCTGCTCCTGCCGCTGGATGGCCGCCTGCGCCTGGTGCAGCAGGTTGTCGGCAATGCCGGGCTCGATGCCGCCGCTGCTGCCCAGCGCCTGCTGCAGCACGCCGTCGAGCGCGCCGTCCAGGCCGATGACCTGCATCTCGCCATCGCCCGGGAACAGCTGCTGCGTGATGGCGCGGCCCAGCGCCAGGCGCGTGAGCGTGGTGAGCTCGGTCGGGTCCTTGATGGTCGGCGCGTGCTCGGCCATCACGTCGAGGATGGTGCGCATGTCGCGGATCGGCACCTCTTCGTCGAGCAGGTTCTGCAGCACCTTGTGCAGCGTGCTGAGCGACAGCACCTTCGGCACCAGGTCCTCGGTGAGCTTGGGCGCGGTCTTGGCGATCTGGTCGAGCAGCTGCTGCACTTCCTGGCGGCCCAGCAGTTCGGCGGCATGCGTCTGTATGAGGTGGTTCAGGTGCGTGGCCATCACGGTGCAGGCATCGACCACCGTGTAGCCGTACACCTGCGCCTGCTGGCGCTGGCTGGCGTCGATCCACACCGCGGGCAGGCCGAAGGCCGGGTCGCGCGTGGGCGCGCCGGGCAGCGTGCCCGACACCTGGCCCGGGTTGATGGCCATCCACTGGTTCGGGAAGGCCTCGCCGCGGCCGATCTCCACGTCCTTCAGGGTGATGACGTAGGTGTTGGGCTTGATCTCCAGGTTGTCGCGGATGTGCACCACCGGCACCAGGAAGCCGATGTCCTGAGCGATCTTCTTGCGGATGCTCTTGATGCGGCCCAGCAGCTCGCCCTGCTGCGACTGGTCCACCAGCGGAATCAGGCGGTAGCCGACCTGCATGCCCAGCGGGTCGACCATGGCCACGTCGTCCCAGGTGGCCTCGGCCATCTCGCTGCCGGGCGCGAGGTTGGCGGCCTGCGCGGCGGCCGCCTCCTGCGCTGCCTGCTGCTGCGGCTTGCGCTGCACCAGGCGGCGGCCCAACCACACCAGGCCGCCCGCGATCAGCAGGAACGCCAGGTTCGGCATGCCGGGAATCATGCCCAGCAGGCCGACGATGCCGGCCGTCAGGAACAGCACCTGCGGGTTGGAGAACAGCTGCCCGGTGAGCTGGCTGCCGACGTCTTCGTCGGTGGTCACGCGCGAGACGATCACGCCGGCCGCGGTCGAGATCACCAGCGCCGGGATCTGCGCCACCAGGCCGTCGCCGATGGCCAGCAGCGTGTAGGTCTTGCCGGCGGTGGAAAAGTCCAGGCCGTGCTGCACCATGCCGACCACCAGCCCGCCGATGATGTTGATCACCATGATGAGCAGGCCCGCGATCGCGTCGCCGCGCACGAACTTGCTGGCACCGTCCATCGAGCCGTAGAAGTCGGCTTCCTGCGCCACTTCCTGGCGGCGCTTGCGGGCCACTTCCTCGCCGATCAGGCCGGCGTTGAGGTCGGCGTCGATGGCCATCTGCTTGCCGGGCATCGCGTCGAGCATGAAGCGCGCGCCCACCTCGGCGATGCGGCCCGCGCCCTTGGTGATCACCATGAAGTTGATGAGCACGAGGATGATGAACACCATCACGCCCACCGCGAAGTTGCCGCCCACCAGGAAGTGGCCGAACGCCTCGATCACCTTGCCGGCCGCGTCCGGGCCGGTGTGGCCGTTCATCAGCACCACGCGCGTGGAGGCCACGTTCAGCGACAGGCGCAGCAGCGTGGAGAACAGCAGCACCGCCGGGAAGGCCGCGAAGTCGAGCGCCTTCATGGTGTACATGCTCACCAGCAGCACCATCACCGACATGGCGATGTTGAAGGTGAACAGCAGGTCGAGCAGGAATGGCGGCAGCGGCAGCACCATCATGCTCAGGATCATGATGATGAGAATCGGCCCGGCCAGTCCCTTGAACTGCGATCCGGAGAACATCTGCGTCGGCAGACGCAACAGGTTGGTCATCGCGTTCATGCGGCTTTCGCTGTGTCTTTCACTGTGTATTCAAGGGCTTGCGGCACCTGCAGGTCGGTGGGGGTGCGCGGGGCGTCGCCGCCCTCGCTCTTCCAGCGCTTGAGCTGGTAGACCCACGCCAGCACTTCGGCCACCGCGGTGTAGAGGCCGCTCGGAATCTCCTCGCCCACCTTGGTGTGCTTGTAGAGCGAACGCGTGAGCGGCGGCGCCTCGAGGATGGCGACGTTGTGTTCCTTCGCCAGTTCGCGGATGCGCTCGGCGACCAGGTCGGTGCCCTTGGCGACCACGCGCGGCGCGCGCATGTCGCTGTCCAGGTATTTCAGCGCCACCGCGAAGTGGGTGGGGTTGGTCAGCACGATGTCGGCCTTGGGCACCTCGGACATCATCCGGCGCTTGGCGATCTGCTGTTGCTGGCGGCGGATCTGCGCCTTGATGTGGGGGTCGCCTTCGCTTTCCTTGTGCTCCTGGCGCAGGTCTTCGCGCGACATGCGCAGCTTGCGGTAGTAGCTCCAGAGCTGGAACGGCACGTCGATCAGCGCCACCAGGAACAGCGTGGCCGCGATCAGAACGCAGTGCTTGGCCACCAGCACCAGAGCGTGCGGCAGCGCGTAGTGCGCGGGCTGTGCCATGAGGGCCATCACCGTGCCGATGTCGCCCGCGATCACCCACCATGCCACGCCGCCGATCAGCGCCGACTTGGCCAGCGCCTTGACCAGCTCGGCCAGCGACTGGGCGGAGAACATGCGCGCGATGCCGGCCAGCGGATTGATCTTGCTGAACTTCGGCGCGACGGCCTCGACGGAGAACATCCAGCCGCCGAGCATCAGCGGCGCGGCCACGGCCGCCACCATCATCATGGCGAACAGCGGGCCGATGGCCAGCAGCGTCTGCAGCCCCATGAGCCCGGTCTGGGCCAGCATGTGCGAGGTGTCGAACGCGCTGGCGCGCTCGAACTGCAGGCCGCGGCGCAGCGAGCCGTCCATGCTCTCGCCGAGCAGCCCCGCGCTGAACCACAGGCCCGCGCTCGCGGTGCCCAGCATCACGAAGGTGGTGAGCTCCCGTGAACGGGCAACGTTGCCTTCCTCGCGCGCCTTTTCCAGGCGCCGCTCGGAGGCGGGTTCCGTTTTTTCGAGATCGCTTTCCTCAGCCATTCATGCTCCGAACCAGCAGTGGCGAAGTACGCCTTGCTCATGACCAAATTATTGAATTCGGTCGTCCGGAACAATCTGCCGATAAGGGCCCTTATCGCCCTGCAGTTCGGCCAATGAAGCAGGGCCGGGCGGGCTCTAGAATCCCAGGCTCTCCAGCAGGTCGTCCACCTGGGCCTGGTCGGTCACGGCCTCGGGGTTGCCGGGCTTGACCTGCGGGCCGTTCTGCAGGCTATGGGCGGCTTCCTGGCGCTTCTCGGGCGGGGAGTTGTCGATCAGCACCTGGAGCAGCTGCGTCTCCACGTCGTTGACCACTTCCATCATCTTCTTGATGACCTGGCCGGTCAGGTCCTGGAAGTCCTGCGCCATGAGGATTTCCATCAGCTGCGAGTTGATGGCGCTGGCGCGATCGGGCACCTCGTTGAGGTAGCCGCGCGTGTCCAGCACCAGCTCGCGCGCCTGGTCGAGCTCGAGCGGGTTCTCGAACCACTGGTCCCAGCGCTTGCTCAGGCCCTTGGCGTCGCTGGCCAGCGCTTCCTGCAGCGGCTGCGCCACGTCGATGGCGTTGAGCGCGCGGTGCGCCGCGCGCTCTGTGGTCGCCGCCACGTAGCTCAGGCGGTCGCGCGCGTCGGGAATGGCCTGGGCGGCCTTGGCCACCTGCTTGTCCAGACCCAGCTCGCGCAAGCCTTCGCGCAGCTGGCGCGTGAGCTGGCCGATGCGCCCGAGCAGTTGTTCCGCGGTGTTGTTGGTGGAGTCCGCGGCCACCGATGCGTCCTGGCTCATGTCAGGCCGCCTCTTTGGCCAGCTTCTCGAAGATCTTGGTGATCTTCTCTTCGAGCGTGGCGGCGGTGAAGGGCTTCACCACATAGCCGTTGGCGCCCGCCTGCGCGGCCGCCACGATGTTTTCCTTCTTGGCCTCGGCCGTGACCATCAGCACCGGGAGCTTCTTGAGCTCGGGGTCGGCGCGGATGGTCTGCAGCATGGTCAGGCCGTCCATGTTCGGCATGTTCCAGTCGGACACCACGAAGCCGAAATTGCCGCCGCGCAGTTTCTCGATACCGGCCGCGCCGTCCTCGGCCTCGTCGACGTTGAGGAACTCCAGTTCCTTCAGCAGGTTGCGCACGATGCGGCGCATGGTCGGGAAGTCGTCCACAACCAGGATTTTGATGCTCTTGTCGATCACGATATTTCCAACTCCAACAGGTCGATTTTCAAACTCGGTTCGCACGTTCGCCGAACGTGCGAAGGTGCGCCAGAACCCGGCGACTCACTTCACTCAGGGGGGATACGTCGTCCACCGCACCCAGCGCGATGGCCTCGCGCGGCATGCCGAAGACCACGCAGCTGGCCTCGTCCTGCGCCAGCGTGTGGGCGCCGGCGCGCTTCATGCGCAGCAGGCCCTCGGCGCCGTCCTTGCCCATGCCGGTCAGGATGATGCCGATGGCGTTCTTGCCCGCGTACTTGGCGGCCGAATCGAACAGCACGTCGATGGACGGGCGGTGGCGGTTCACCGGCGGCTCCTGGTCGAGGTGCGCCACGTAGTTGGCGCCGCTTCGGCCCAGCGACAGGTGAAAGCCGCCCGGCGCGATGTACGCATAGCCCGGCAGCACGCGCTCGCCGTGCTCCGCTTCCTTGACGTTGATGCGGCACAGGCCGTCCAGGCGCTGCGCGAACGAACGCGTGAAGCCGGCCGGCATGTGCTGCGCGATCATCACCGCGGGCGAGTCGGGCGGCAGCGGCTGCAGCACCTCGCGGATGGCCTCGGTGCCGCCGGTGGAGGCGCCGATGATGATCAGCTTCTCGGTACTGAGCAGCGGGCTGCGCAGCAGCGATTCCTGCGGCGCGTCGGCCGGTGACTTGGCCGCGGCCGCGTGCCGGCTCGGCAGCAGCCGCGCGCTGGCGGCCGTGCGGATCTTGCCGGCGATCAGCTCGGTGTAGTTGAGCAGGCCGTCGCGCACGCCCAGGCGCGGCTTGGTCACGAAGTCGATGGCGCCCAGCTCGAGCGCGCGCAGCGCGATCTCCGAGCCCCGCTCGGTCAGTGAAGACACCATGACCACCGGCATCGGCCGCAGGCGCATGAGCTTCTCGAGGAACTCCAGACCGTCCATGCGCGGCATTTCGACGTCGAGCGTGAGCACGTCGGGGTTGGTGACCTTGATGAGGTCGCGCGCCACCAGCGGATCGGCTGCAGTGCCCACCACGGTCATGTCGCTCTGGCTGTTGATGATCTCGGTCATCACGCTGCGGATCAGCGCCGAATCGTCGACGCACAGCACTTTTATTTTCTTGACGCTCACCGGTTTCCTTTGATGGCGGCCAGGGGCGCCATGCGGGCGCCCGGGGCGTTGCTTGTTTTCTCCAGGTCGGGCACCGCGCGCAGGCCGGACAGACTGCGCAGCAGTTCGCCCTCCTCGCGCTGGATCGACCGGACTTCCGTCTGCGCGCGCAGCTTGCGCACGATCGCCTTGCCGGTGGCCGGCATGAAGTACACGCGCCGCGCGTGCGGCCCGCGCAGGTCTTGCGCGGCGACCTCGATGCGCTCCGTGCGCAGATAGCGCAGCACGAAGTCCGCGTTGCGGTCGCCGATGTTCAGCGTGGTCATGTTGGCCAGCACCGCGCCGCCGCCGAACACCTTGGCCTGCAGCCGGTCGCGGCGAGCGCCCGCGCGCACCAGCTCGCGGATCAGCACGTCCATCGCGTAGGTGCCGTAGCGCATGGAGTCGACCGGGTCGCGCATGCCGGACTCGCTGTCGTCGGGCAGCATGAAGTGGTTCATGCCGGCCACGCCGGCCTCGGCGTCGTGCAGGCACGCGGCCACGCAGGAGCCCAGCACGGTGCTCAGCACGGTGTCGTCCGTTGTCACGTAGTACTCCGACGGCAGCAGCTTCACCGCCTTGTGGCCGACGTCGCGGTCGAAGTAGTGGTGGGTCGCCACCGAATCCGGCGCGCTGGGGCTGGTGTTGCTCATGCCGCGCCCGGGGCGCGCGTGCGCGCCAGTTCGTACACCGTCTGGCCCAGCGACTTGAACGCCTGGTTGACCAGCGACGCGTTCTCCGAATGCCCGGCGAACAGCAGACCGTTCGGCTTGAGCAGCGGCACGAAGCGGTCGAGCACCTTCTTCTGCGTCGGCTTGTCGAAATAGATCATCACGTTGCGGCAGAAGATCGCGTCGACCGGCTCCTTCACGGACCAGGCGCTGTCCAGCAGGTTGAGCCGCGAGAACTTCACCAGCGCGGCCACCTCGGGGCGGATGCGCACCTTGCCCGCATTGGCGCCGGTGCCCTTGTTGAAGAAGCGCCGCAGCCGCTCCGGCGACAGCCGCGCGACCTGCTCGGTGGTGAACACGCCGGCCGCGGCCTTGGCCAGCACCGCCGTGTCGATGTCGGTCGCGATGACGCGCGCCGAACCCGCCTTGTCGCCCAGCGCCTCCATCAGCGTGATGGCGATCGAATACGGCTCCTCGCCGGTCGATGCGGCCGCGCACCACACCGTCACCGGCTGCGGCATCTTGCGCACATGCGCGGCCAGCGCCGGAAAGTGGTGCGCCTCGCGGAAGAACGATGTCAGGTTGGTGGTCAGCGAGTTGATGAACAACTGCCACTCCCCGCCGTCCGCGCTGGACTCCAGCCAGTCGAGGTACGTGGAGAACTCGGGGAGCTGAAGCTCCCTCAGGCGACGCGAGAGCCGGCTGTACACCATCTGCCGCTTCTGGTCGCCAAGGGCGATGCCAGCGCGGCGATGGATGAGGGTCCGGATTCTCGAGAAGTCGCTATCGGTAAAGAGGAACTCGTTATTCACAGCCAGCCTGGAAGCATGGCTTTCAATGTACATACCGCTCCCCGTTTCCAATGGAGCGATCAGATGCACAAAAGCCCTGCACTTTCAATGTCATGTCAGGGCCCCGCCGCGGCCGGACTCGCGTCCTGGGACCACACCAGCGCCGAAAGTTGCGCCGCGTTGACCTGCGCCGCGCTGAGGAAAAGAGCCTCGGCCAGGCGCGGGGCCTGGCCGTCGTCCAGCTCGCAGCTCTCGGCCAGCGCCACGAAGGGCCCGTAAAGGCCGCCGCGCGACAGGATGGCCTGCTGCACCGACTCGGTGAGCTGCACCTTGCGCAGCACGCCTTCCATCGACACGCCCAGCAGCTGGTCGAGCAGCGAGAACATGCCCGCCACGAACAGGTTGTCGGATTCGCTGGGCGGCAGCATGCCCTGCCCCATCAGCTCGACGAAGCGGCCGCGCACGATGGCCTTCTTCATCATGAACGGCGAGCTGGCCTTGTTGCTGGTGGCCAGCAGCAGCGACAGCCAGCGGTACAGCGGCGAATAGCCGAGCATGGCCACCGCATGGCGCAGCGAATGGATCTCCACCGCCATGCCGACCGAAGGCGAATTGATGTAGCGCAGCAGCCGGTAGGTGAGCGCCGCGTCGTGCTTGAGCGCCGCCTCGATGACGCGCACGTCTTCGTTGCGCTGGATCATCTGCATGAGCTGCACGATCAGCAGCGACTCGGGCTGCAGGGCGTCGTCCACGTCGCGCACCGGCGGATTGCGGAACGCGCCGTCGATGAACACGTTCACGCGCCGCGCGGCGCAGGCATCGAATTCCTTCCAGGTGTTCACGCGGGGCGCCACCAGCTCGACCGGCGGATTGCCCTGCTGGGTTTCCTGGCGCACGCGCACCACGGTCTCGGCGTCCAGCGCGTCCACCTCGAAGTGGGTGACGATGGCGCGCAGCTCGGGGTCTTCCGGCAGCGCCGCGGCGCCGCGCAGCATGAAGCCGAAGCCCTGTTCGCGCAGGAACAGCAGGATGGAGCGCAGCTCGGCGTCCATCAGGTCTTCCTTGGCCATGCACAGCACCACGCTCTGCGCCGGCAGCGACTGCAGTTCGCTCTGGAACAGCGCGTCGACCGAGACATCCACGAACAGCAGCATGGCGCCGAGCTGCCAGCCGCCGTCCTCGGGGTTGAGGTGCAGCGCCGCGGTGTCCATCAGCGCCTTGATGCCGGCGCCCGCCTGGGCGGCCGCCTGTTCGCCCGCCGGCCGCCAGGCCAGCCGGTAGCCGGTGACGCGCCGCTGCGCGTCGAGCAGCATGGCATAGGCCACGTGGCCGTTCGCGGCGGCATCCTGGCCGCGCGCGGCTTCGGTGCCGTCCGCGCCATCGGCGCCGCCGGAACCCGAACGTCTGAAGAAGTCGAAACGCATTCAGCTGTCTCCGTGGGTCTCAGAGCGCGATGGCGTCGGCCCTCCGGGAGGCTCCCGCCAGGGCAGCCGCGCTCGCGGCTTGCGCGCGCTGGATGCGTGGCATGGCGCCCACGTCGATGATGAAGGCCACGCTGCCGTCGCCGAGGATGGTCGCGGCCGAGATGCCGGGCACCTTGCGATAGTTGGTTTCCAGGTTCTTCACCACCACCTGGTGCTGTCCGAGCAGTTCGTCGACCAGCAGCGCGAAGCGGCTGTCGTCGGCCTGCACGATCACCAGGATGCCCTGCGTCGGATGCGTCTGCGCGCCCGCCACGTCGAACACGCGGTGCAGTTCGATCAGCGGCAGGTATTCGCCGCGCACGCGGATCACGTGGCCATCGGCGGTGATGGAATGCAGGTGCTCCGGCAGCGGCTGCAGCGACTCGATCACGTAGCTCAGCGGCAGGATGTAGGCCTCGTCGCCCACCTTCACCGACATGCCGTTCAGGATGGCCAGCGTCAGCGGCAGCACGATGCGCGTGGTGGTGCCCTGCCCACCGCGCGAGTGGATTTCCACATGGCCGCCCATTTCCTGGATGTTGCGCTTGACCACGTCCATGCCCACGCCGCGGCCCGAGATGTCGGTCACCTGCTCGGCGGTGGAGAAGCCGGGCGCGAAGATGAGTTGCCACACCTCCTCGTCGGGCATGGTCTCGCTCACCGCCATGCCCTGCTGCATGGCCTTGGCCAGGATGCGTTCGCGGTTGAGGCCGGCGCCGTCGTCGCTCACCTCGATCACGATGTTGCCGCCGTGGTGCTGCGCCGACAGCAGCAGCTGGCCGGTGGCGTCCTTGCCCTTGGCCAGGCGCACTTCGGGCGTCTCGATGCCGTGGTCGAGGCTGTTGCGCACCAGGTGCGTGAGCGGGTCGACGATGCGCTCGATCAGGCCCTTGTCGAGCTCGGTTTCCTTGCCGTAGGTGTCCAGGCGCACCTGCTTGCCCAGCTTGGCGCTGACGTCGCGGATCACGCGCGGGAAGCGGCTGAACACGTAGTCCATCGGCATCATGCGGATGGACATGACCGATTCCTGCAGGTCGCGCGCGTTGCGCTCCAGGTGGCCGAGGCCGCTGAGGAAGCGTTCGTAGGCCACCGGGTCGAGCATGGTCGCGGCCTGCGTGAGCATCGACTGCGTGATGACGAGTTCGCCCACGAGGTTGATGAGCTGGTCGACCTTCTCCACGTCGACGCGGATGGAGCTGGATTCCTTGGCGGCGGACGCCGCGGCGGGCGCTGCCGCCACCGGCGCGGGCGGCGCGGCCTGCACAGCCGGCGCGGCGGCGGCGACCACGGCCGGCGGCTTGGCGGGCGCCTCGGCCGGTGCCGCCGCCGCGGGCTCGGGCGCCGCCACGGCGCCGGCCGCTTCGCGCGTGATGTCGATCTGCGATTCGTCGATGACGAAGCAGCACACGGCGACGATGTCGTCGGGGTCGCAGGTGGTCTCGAGCAGCACCGTCAGCTGGTCGTTGGTGCGCGTGCGCGACACCACGTTGCCGAGGTTGGAGAGTTCGCCGGCGAGCAGGTCGCATTCGCTGTCGGAGAGGCGGGCGAAGCGGATGCGCAGCACGCCGTCGCCGGCGGGGGCGGCGGCCTCGGCCGGCGCCGCGGCGGGCGCGGGTGCGGGAGCCGCTGCGGGCGCGGGGGCCGCCGCCGTGGCGGCAGCGTGCGCCGCAAGGCTTTCGTCGCCGCTTTCCAGCGCGAGTTGCTGAAGCACGCCGCAGATGTGCGCGACCATGTCAGGGTTCGGCTCCTGGCCGGCCTGGTATGCGGTGAGTTGTTCTTGCAAGGCGTCCTTCGTTTCCAGAAATGCATCGATCATTCGACCGTTCAGGCTCAGCTGCCCGTGGCGGGCGCGGTCCAGAAGCGTTTCGAGCACGTGCGTGGTGTTGGTCAAGGCGGTGAAACCGAACGTCGCCGCACCGCCCTTGATGGAGTGCGCGGCGCGGAAGATGGCATTGAGCTGCTCGCTGTCGGGAGCATCGACGTCGAGCTCCAGCAACAGTTGCTCCATCTCCGCGAGAAGCTCGATGGCTTCGACGAAGAATGCCTGGGTGAATTGACTGAGGTCCATCTCGTTGCTCCGGGCCGGCGCTGGCGCCGTCCCCTTGGGTTGTCTGCGTTGTTATTCCGTCGTCGCCGCGGCCTTGGGCGCGCTGTTCGCGGGAGGCAGCTTGCCGACACGCGTGCTGCTGCCGCCGTCGCTGCTGTTCTCGCGCTCGATGCGTTCCTGGGTCTTGTGGTTGAGCAGGATGATGCTGATGCGCCGGTTGATCGGGTTGCGCGGGTCGGCGCGGTCCAGGTGCATGCTGTCGGCCAGGCCGATCACGCGCAGCACCTTGCCCTCGACCATGCCGCCGGCCACGAGCTCGCGGCGCGAAGCGTTGGCACGGTCGGCCGACAGCTCCCAGTTGCCGTAGGTCTTGTCGTTGGTGTAGACGATGGCGTCGGTGTGGCCCGACAGCGTGAGCTTGTTGGGCAGGCCGTTGAGCACCGGCGCCAGCTCGCGCAGGATGGCGCGCATGTGCGGCACCACGCGGGCGCTGGCCAGCTCGAACATCGGGCGGTTCTCCGTGTCGACGATCTGCAGGCGCAGCCCCTCGGTGGTGATGTCGATCAGGATCTGCGAGCGGAACTGACGGAACACCGGGCTCTTCTCGATCAGCTCGTCGAGCTGCTTCTTCATCGCGGCCAGGCGGTTCGCGTCGGCTTCTTCCTCGGCGTCGGACTGCTTGACCTCGCCCTCGACATGCATCACGTCGGCGCCGCCGCCGGGGATCATGCTGGAGCTCAGGCTGGCCTTGTCGCCGCCGTGCATCGCCACGCGCAGCGGCATGCGGAAGTGCTCGGCAATGCCTTCGCGCTGCTTGGGGCTGGAGATGGACAGCAGCCACATGACCAGGAAGAAAGCCATCATGGCCGTCATGAAGTCGGCATACGCGATCTTCCAGCCGCCGCCGTGATGGCCGCCGCCCCCGCCCTTGTGGACGTGCTTGATGATGATCTGGGGCTTGCCTTCGCTCATGGTCGCTCGCTTGTTCGCTCTTCTCTGGGCGGGGCGTCAGCGCGCCTTGACCTCGCGGACGTGGTCGTCCAGCTCGGTGAACGACGGGCGCTCCGTCGAGAAAAGCACCTTGCGGCCGAACTCCACCGCAAGCTGCGGCGCGTAGCCATTGAGGCTGGCCAGCAGCGTGACCTTGGCGCACTGGTAGATCTTCATGCCCTCTTCCACCTTCTGTTCGACCAGCGTGGCCAGCGGCGACACGAAGCCGTACGCCAGCAGCACGCCCAGGAAGGTGCCGACCATCGCGTGGGCAATGAGCGCGCCCATTTCCGAAGGCGGCAGGTCGGCCGAGGCGAGCGCGTGCACCACGCCCATCACGGCGGCGACGATGCCCAGCGCGGGCAACGCGTCGGCCACGCGCGAGAGGCTGTGGCCAGGCACTTCGGCCTCGTGGCGGATGGTCTCGATCTCGTGGTCCATGAGCGCCTCGATCTCGTGCGCGTCGGTGTTGCCGCTGATGACCAGGCGCAGGTAGTCGCACAGGAAGACGGTGATGCCCTCGTGCGCCAGGATGTTCGGATAGCGCAGGAAGATTTCGCTCGAGCCCGGGTCCTCGACGTCGGCCTCCAGCTTCATCATGCCCTCCTTGCGGGCCTTGGCGAGCAGCTCGTACAGCAGCGCCAGCAGGTCCATGTAGAGCTGGCGGTTGTGCTTGGAGGAGCGCAGCAGCAGCGGCAGCTCCTTGATGGTCGCCTTGATGGTCTTGCCGTTGTTGCCGGCAATGAAGGCACCCAGCGCGGAGCCGCCGATCATGAGCAACTCCACCGGCTGGAACAGGACGCCGAAGTGCCCGCCCATGAGGGCATAGCCCCCGAACACGGCACCGATCACCACGAGATATCCAACCAGAACCAGCACGCGCTTCCCCTATCGCCCTTGGGCGTCAAACCAAAAACCCCGTGCCGTGGCGCAGGGTGCCTACCTAGACCGCGCCCCCGATGTCGAGCACCGGTCCCACGGAGATCAGTCCGCCCCGCCGCACTTCGGCGACCTTGGGCTTTCGTGCCTTGCCCGCGCGCGAAGGCGGACGGCACAGGACACACACATAACCGTTCTTGTTGTCGTGCGCATGCGCCACGAAGTGGCCGCCGCACCGGCAGCAGGTGCTCAGCTGCAGCATGTCGCTGTCGAAGAAACGCACCATCGTCTCGGCGCGGGTGAAATCGAGCACCACCTCGCCGCCCTGCGAGCCGACCTGCTCGGTGTAGAGGCGGTAGGCCTTGATGAGCGCGGGCAGTTCGCTCTCGTCCGCCTCGTCGAGCATGAAGCGGTAGATGTTGTAGAACATCGACGAGTGGATGTTGGCCAGCCAGGTCATGTACCAGTCGGTAGAGAACGGCAGCAGGCCCTTGGGCGGCGAGACGCCCTTAAGTTCCTTGTACAGGCGGATCAAGCGCTCCCGGCTCAACGCGACGGCAGCTTCCAGGAACTGCAGGCGGGCGCCCAGCCCGATCAGCTCGACAGCGAGTTGCACCTCTCGGACTTCGCCAAGGACGCTCTTGCGGGTCATGCGGCCGCCGCTCCAGGTTCGCGCATCTGCGATGCCGATGCCGCCTGCGACTGCGCCTGGCGCGCGGCCATCAGGATCGACATGTGCGCCTGCTGGAGCGCGGGCTCCTTGCCTTCGCCGACCACCGCGAACATCGGCCTGTCGTCGAGCCTGAAGCTGCACAACAGGAAGTTGGATGCAGCCAGCTTGACGATCTGGCTGAGCGACATGTTCGCCAGCAGATCGGCGAGTTCGCGCCCCACTCCGAGGCGAAACATGGCCTCTGCCCGGTCTTGTTTGACCAGCTTCTGGGCAAGCAGCATATAGGCCAGATTAATCTCGCCGATTTCCTTCGAAATCACACCGTTTGCACTGGGATTGCAATTTTCCACGTCTATTTCCATTTCCGATTTCACGTCCACTCCGTGCTCCAATCAATCGTGTATACATTATATACACAAAGTTTTACACTTTGAAGTATCTGCTAAGAATCTCGGCAAAAAATGTAGGAAAAATCTGACAACAGCGAAGGGTCTCTCCCTCGTACAGAGAGGGAATCCACGTTGGACGCGAGCGGTTCCCGGCACTGAAACCAAGTGTTACCGAGAGCCCTTTTCGTCCATAATTCATTCATCTTGCAAACCGTATTGAAAAATACTATTACATGTGTAACATGTGAATTTGAGGTTAATTATTTGAGTGCTGCATAAATGCAGCCATTCGAATAGATCATGTTTCGATTTGGTGTCCGGCGTGCGATTCGCCCTGACTTTCCAGGCCATAGATCCATGCCATCACTTCGGCAACCGCTCGGTAGAGCTGCGGCGGGATCTGCTGGTCGAGGTTGACCTGCATCAGGAGCCTCACGAGGTCCGCGGACGCGTGCACATACAGCCCGTTCTCGCGCGCCTGGCGCATGATCGATTCGGCGACCACGCCGTAGCCCTTGGCCACGACGACAGGCGCCTTGGTCTTGTCCGCATACGACAGCGCGACCGCGCTGTTGCGGTTGGCAGGCGCGCCGTTCATGCATGGGCCTTCGCCGTGACCTGCAACTGCTGCAGCTGCAGGCCGGCGGCCTCGAAACGCTGTGTCAGCCGGCCGGCGTCGTCCCGCAGGCGCGCCATGGTGTCGGCCTCGCGGGCGGACAGGTGTGCCTGCACGCTGGCGCCCGCCAGGCTCAGGCGCAGGTCGACCTCGCCCAGGCGCGGCAGCACCAGCGACACGGTGGTCGACCAGCGGCGCGTGGCCTCGTCTTGCGGATCGGCGCCGCCACGCGCGTCGGGCTGGCGCTGTTCTTCCTCGATCGACCATGACATCGGCACATCGGGCCAGGCCTGCCCGCTCCAGCGGAAATTGGCGCTGGCCAGCAGATCGAGCTGCTGGTGCACGAGCGCCACCGCTTGCGGATGGATCACTTCGGCGCTGTTCGCGCTGCGCGAAGCAGGCGGAGCGGCCTGGCTGTCGGACTGGCGCGCGGCTTCCGCCTGGCTCGCGCGATGCGCCTGCATGGCATCGGCAGTCGCGGCGCCAGGCTGGCGATAGGCCGCCTGCACGCGGGCGGCATCGGCGGATGGCGCGGCGTCGGCCGCGCCAGAAGCGTCGCTCTTGCCGGGCATACCAGAAGGTGCGGAACCATCTGGATTCGGTTTGGCATCAGCCGTCGCAGCGGCCGTGGCGGGCGCATTCGGCACCAGCGCGCCGGGCACGGCGGCCGGCGTCTGTGCCGCCGCGGCAGCGGGTGCTCCGGCAGCCGCCGGCATCGCAGGCGCCATCTCGGGTATGTCGGCCAGCACGGCTTGCGCCACGGCAGCTGCAGCCGCAGCCGCAGCCGCCGGTCTGGCGGCAGCGGTGGCCAGCGGCGCCGACCACTTCGCCTGCGGCTCCTGCGCCATCTGCGCCAGCGATCGTCCGCCCGCGGCGAACTCCGCGAGGTGCGACTCGTAGAAGAGCCCGCTGTTCGACACCGTCTGCGCCAGCGTGCCCGCCAGCGCCTGGGCGCTCGCGGGCTGCCGGGCCGCCGACAACGGCGCGGCGCCGCGCACCGGCCCCGGCTCCGCCTGCAGGTCGGCCAGCACGGCGCCGATCACGCGCGCCGCCAGCGAAAGCTGCGTCGCGGCCGAGGGCCCCGCGCCGGAAGACGCATGCGCCGCCCCGCCCGGGCTCCCGGCCGGAATCTGCCGGTCGAGCGCCGCGTTGGAGGGCAGCCGCACATCGTTCGCGACCTTGCCGACCGCAATGGCCGGGCCCGGCGCACCGATGGTGGTCTCGGGCTTGATGCCGAGCACGTCCAGCCGCGGCGTCAGCCGGGCGGCCAGCAACGCATCGACAAGTCCGGCAAGTGCACTCATGGTCGCGACGCTTCTTTTCTCAGGCAGCCATCAGTGCGTCAGCCCGTAGGCCCTGCCCAGATTCTTCTGCTGGCTGAGATAACCCATGCGGCTGATGAGCTCATCGAGCTGCGGCTTGATCAGTTCCGACACCTCGGTCTGCTCGGCGCGGATGCGGTCGAGCAGATACAGGACCCGCTCCACTTCCACCGCCTCCAGCGTCCCGATGGGCTCGATGACCTTGAGCCGGTCGACGATGGCCGAGCAACGGGCCTCGAGCTCGGGCAGCCGGCCCCAATCCTTGTCGCGTGCGAGTTCCAGCATCAGAGAGACGCTGGAGGCAAGCTCCTCGTAGCAATGAACGATCTCACTCCGGACTACCATCTTTTCCCTGTCTTTCCCTGTCTTCAATTGCTGTCGCGGATCAGCCGCGGGCCCGGTCATCGATTTCCCGCCAGGCGGAAGCGATGTTCTCGAGCAGCCGGTCGGCCTCGTCCAGGGCCTGCACGTCGTTGTGCAGGTTGGCCCGGAACAGACGCTGGACGATGTAGTCGTACAGCGCCGACAGGTTGCCCACGAGTTCGGCACCGGCCTCGCCGGCTGCCTGTGCATCGAGGCCGGCCTTCAGGCCGTTGTCCACGATGCCGATGGCCTTCGAGATCGCCTTGCCCTTGGCTTCGATCTCGCCGGCCGCCATGTGATGCCTGGCCATGCCGATGGCGGTCTTGGCGCCGTCGAAAAGCATGACGATGAGCTGGTGCGGCGACGCGCTCATCACGCTCGTTTCCACGCCGACGCGCGCATAAGCGCCGGCGCCGGTGCGCATGTTGTGAGAGGTGTACATCTGCGGTTGCTCCGGATGGGTCTGCGTCTTCTGCGCCGCTTACTTGCTGCTCTTGGTCAGCGCGTCGAACTGCTGCGTGAGGTAGCTCTTGGTGTTGTTCAGCTTGCCGATCAGCACGTCGAGCTGGTTGAACTGCTTGCGGTAACGGTCGACCGTGGAGTCCACGCGCACCTGCATCGCGTCGTACTGGTCGTCGAGCTTCTTGATCGTCGAGGTCACGCCGTCGCTGGCCACCTTCAGGGCGTTGGCGTTGAGGTCGGTCACGATCGCGTCGATCTGCTTGCCGTAGCCGCCCGTGCTGCCGGTCGCGCTGGAGAACAGGTTGGCCACGCCCTTCAGGTTGGCGCCCAGGGCCTTGTCGAGCTTGTCGGAGTCCACGGCCAGCGTGCCGTCCTTCTGGAAGGCCACGCCGATCTCGGTGAGCACCTTCATGTCGTTCACGCCGCCGGCCTGCGGCGTGGTGAGCGCCTGGCGGATGCGCGTCTGCAGGTTGCGCAGCGTGCTGTCGCCAACCAGCGCGGCGGCCGTCTTGGTGGTCGCATCGTAGGCGGTGAGCGTCTTGGCGGTGCTCTGCAGGCTGTTGTAGGCCTTCACGAAATCGTTGATCGCCGTCTTCACGCCGGCCGAGTTCTCCTTCATCGCCAGGCCGGTCTTGCCGGTGCCCACCAGCGTGAGCGTGGTGCCCTGGATGGCGTCCTTGACGGTGTTGGTCGCGCTGGTCACGTCGATGCCGTTGACGTTGAGCTTGGCGTTCTGCGCCGCCGCCGTCTGCTTCAGGTTCTGCGTGCCGGCCGGGTCGTTGTTCAGCAGGCCCTGCAGCGCCGCGTCGCCGTCCACCGAAATGCGCATGCTCGACTTCTCCCCGGTCGCCGTGGAGGTCAGCACCAGCCGGTTGGGCGCGCCGCTGCCGTCGCTCACGATCGCCGCGGTCACGCCGGCGTTGGCGTCGTTGATCGCCTTGCGGATTCCTTCGAGCGTGTTGTTGCTCGAATCGATGGTGATCGACTTGGCGGGCTGGCTCGCATCCGCGGTGAAGGCGGCGCCGGTGTACTGGCCGGTCGCGGCATTGAGCGTGCCGCCGGTGATGGCGCCGAAGTCGATGGTGATCTTGCCGCTGCCGATGGCGGTCTTGGTATCGACCTGGCCCGCGCTCACCAGGGTCTGCGCCTGCGCGAGCTGCGACACGTCGATGGTGTAGCTGCCGGCCGAGCTCACGTCGGTGGAAGACGCGGAAAGAATGCCGCTGACCGTGGGCGTGCCGGTCACGCTCTGGAAAAGCGTCGGGTCGCCCAGCTTCTTGGCGGCCGCCTGCAGCGTGCCGAGCGCGCTCTGGATCGTGCCGTAGGCCGACAGCTTGCTCGTGTAGCTCTTGGCCTTGGCCTGCAATGCCACCAGCGGCTGGCTCTCGGCCGTCTCGAGTTTCGTGAGCAGGGTTGCGAGGTCGAGATTGGCGCCGACGCCGAGACTGGTGATGGTTGCCATGTGATTGCTTTCCTGTCGTGTAGTTGATTGCCGTCGCTGGAGAAACCGGTGTGCCGCGGCCTCAGGCCGCGTGGTCCACCAGGAGGCCTTTGCCGTCGCTCATCAGCTTCGCCATGCGCACGACTTCTTCATTGGGGATCTGGCGGATGACCTCGCCGCTGGCGCGATCCACCACCTTGACGATGACCTTGTCGGTGTCCTTGTCGACCTCGAAGCTCAGGCCAACCTCGCGAAGCGAGAGCGCCTTGTTCACCTGGCGCACCGCCTGCTCCACCTGCACCGGCGTCGCCTGCTCCTTCGCGTCGTCCTTCTCGGCGGTGGCCGCGCCGCGCGCACCCGCACCCGCAACGTCACCGAGGAGCAGTTGCGTCCACTGGCTTTCTTTCACGGAATTCGCCGGCACGGGGTTCAACATCATTTCCACCTTGTCTTGCTGGGTTCGCTGTGCTCTGCGGCCTCGCCTGTCGGGGCATGGCCGCAGAGGACAGCGCAGGCGGCTCCGGCTTGCCCCGGTTGCCTGCGCCCACCGGACCCCACCCTTGCGGGAGGGGCCCGGCTTTTCCTTGCTGTTGCTGGCTAACTAGGCCTTGTCGATCAACGCAGGAGCGACAGCACGCCTTGCGTGGTCTGGTTGGCTTGCGACAGCACCGAGGTACCTGCTTGCTGCAGGATCTGGGCGCGCGTCATGTTCGACACTTCGACCGCGTAGTCGGCGTCCTGGATGCGCGAACGCGACGACGACAGGTTGGTCACCGTGGTGCCGAGGTTGGCGATCACGGAGTCGAAACGGTTCTGCACCGCGCCCAGCGAGCCGCGCAGCGTGTCGACCTTGGCCAGGGCCGCGTCCAGGGCAGCCAGCGGGTCGGTCGTCTTCGTGCCCTTGCTGGTCGTGTCCGTGGTCAGCTTGCCGGCCGAGTTGATGTATGCCGTGGCGCCGACCTGTGCGGCGTACTTGCCGGTACCGGTCGTCGAGGCAACGGTCACTTCGCCGTTGACCGCGTTGACTGCGTAGTCGGTGGTGTACGACGCGGTCTTGGTCATTTCCTTGTCGTTGTCCATGTACGTGTCGCTGGACAGGCCACCGGCCGCAGCGAACGTCACGGTCGAGGCGAAGATGCCCTGGCCGAGGTTGACAGTGGAAGCAGCGCCGGCAACGGCGGTCTTGACGTCGTCCTTCGACACCGTCTTGGTGTACGTGAAGCCCGAGTTGGCGCCAGCAGCGAAGTTGTAGGTCGTGCCGTTGAGCTTGATGCTCGAAGCGCCGGCGCCGGTGTCGGCACCGCCGAACAGCGTTGCAGCGGTGGCAGCCGGGGGAGCGCCGACGTTGTTGGTCGTCAGGTTGCCGCCGGAGATGTAGGCAGCCTGGCCGCCGATCGTGATCGCGCCGGTGCTGTCGACTTCGAAGTTCGTGGAGCCGCTGGCGCCCGTGAACGTACCGGAGAACTTGTTGCCGGCCGTCGGCAGCAGCGTCGCGGCGAAAGCCGTGGTGGGCGCGCCGGTGGCGACCGTGGCGGTCGTCGTGAAGTTGCCGGCGGTAGCGTCGTACTTGTAGGTGGTCGCACCCACGACGGCGGTGTTGCCGTCCTGCATGGCGTCGACTGCCTGCTCGGCCGTCACCTTGGCGAAGCTGGTCGTCACGGTGTAGGGGCCCGTGCCGGTGGCGCCAGCCTTGGTCAGGTCGTTGACGTTGGCCTTGACGTTGGCGGAAACGCCCTTGCCGTTGACGTTGAAGCCGTCCAGGCCCAGGGTCTTGGCGCTGATTTCCTGCAGGTCGATGTCGATGGTTTCGCCATCGTTCGCGCCGACTTGCACGGTCAGCTTGCCGGCGTTGGCCGACAGGACCTTCACGCCGTTGAACTGGGTCTGTTCCGACACGCGGTTGATTTCGTTCAGGCGCTGGGTGATTTCACCCTGGATCGAGTCCAGGTCGGTCGCCGAGTTCGTGCCCGTGCCGGCTTGCACCGACAGTTCGCGGATGCGCTGCAGGTTGTTGTTGACTTCGGTCAGCGCGCCTTCGGTCGTCTGAGCGATCGAGATGCCGTCGTTGGCGTTGCGCGTTGCTTGCGTCAGGCCCTTGATGTTGGCCGTGAAGCGGTTGGCGATGGCCTGGCCGGCTGCATCGTCCTTGGCGCTGTTGATGCGCATGCCGGACGACAGGCGCTCGATGGCGCTGTTCAAGGCCGACTGCGACTTGTTCAGGTTGTTCTGCGTGAGCAGAGAAAGGCTGTTCGTGTTGATGACTTGCGCCATGTTCGACTCCTGATTGATGAAAAAAGGTTGTGGACTCCGGCTTTCGGCCGTAACGCTGGACCCGCTTCCACTGTGAGACTCAAGCCATCGTTGATTTGGTTATCGGCCGGAGCTTTCAAACATTTAGGGCGGCGCACAAAAAAGTTCACCAGGGCCGCCGGGGGCCACAACCTCCCGCCATCAGGCCTGCAGGCTCATCACCTCCTGGTAGGCGCCCACCAGGCGGTTGCGCACCTGCAATCCGGTCTGGAACGCCACGTTGGCCTTCTGCAGGTCGACCATCACGTCGTTGAGCGCCACGCCCGGCTTGCCCATTTCGAAGGACTCGGCCTGCGCATAGGCGCCTTGCTGGGCGTTGCTGATGTTGGCGAGCGAGCGCTTCAGCTCAGCGGCAAAGCCGCCGCCGGCCTCGGCGGGCGCGGCGCTCGCGGGCGCGATGCCGGTATTGAGCGCGGTGACGCGCATCTGCTGCAGGACGGATTCGATGGCGCTGATCGACATGGCTGGGTTCTTTCTCTTTGAACACTTCTGCGTGACTTGACAAGGAGGGACCAAAGCCCCTCGGCCGGCACGCAGCGTATCAAGGGAAGACCCGGATTCAAGCGCCCAACTGAGGGCAAAAACCCCGGCTGTTCGACCGATCGAATTCCTTGCGTCTGTTGACAATCGTTCGCGAAACGAACAGGCCGCGGACGACATCACCGGCCACCCGGAATGACATCTCAACACCGAATTTCTTCTCTCGACATGGCTCTCGACCCCTGCGGCCGCCCGGCCATGACCAAGGTGCCCGCATGAGCACGGCGGCACCCGCCGGCGAGCCGCCGGCGGCCGGCAACGGCCTGCCACCGATCCTGGAACGCCTGCGCGCGCAGCCGAAGCTGCCGCTGATCGTCGGCGGCGCGGCCCTGGTGGCTGCGGCCGCCGCGTTCGTGCTGTGGAGCCGCACGCCCGACTACAAGGTGCTCTATACCAATGTGTCGGACCGCGACGGCGGCGCGATCATCGCGTCGCTGCAGCAGATGAACGTTCCCTACAAGTTCGCCGATGGCGGCGGCGCGATCCTGATCGCCGGCGACAAGGTCGCGGAAACGCGCCTCAAGCTCGCGGCCCAGGGCCTGCCCAAGGCCGGCGGCGTCGGCTTCGAACTGATGGACAACCAGAAGTTCGGCACCAGCCAGTTCGCCGAGCAGATCAACTACCAGCGCGGGCTGGAGGGAGAGCTGGCGCGCTCCATCGAATCCATCGGCAGCATCGAGTCGGCCCGGGTGCACCTGGCGCTGCCCAAGCCGTCGCTGTTCGTGCGCGACCAGAAGAAGCCTTCGGCCTCCGTGGTGCTGAACCTGATGCGCGGGCGCAGCATCGACGAAGGCCAGGTCAGCGCCATCGTGCACATGGTCTCCAGCAGCGTGCCCGACCTGGACGCCAAGAGCGTGACCGTGGTCGACCAGCGCGGCAACCTGCTGTCTTCCGCACGCGGCACCGAGCGCGGGCTGGACGTGAGCCAGCTCAAGTATGCGCAGGAGATCGAGCAGAACTACATCCGCCGCATCGAGGCCATCCTGCAACCCATCGTGGGCGCGAACAACGTGCGCGCCCAGGTCGCGGCCGACATCGACTTCTCGGTGGTCGAGCACACCGACGAGAAGTACAAGCCCAACCAGGACCCGTCGCAGGCCGCCGTGCGCAGCCAGCAGTCGAGCGAGTCGGCGCAGCACAACGGCGCCCCGCCCGGCGGCGTGCCCGGCGCCCTGACCAACCAGCCGCCGGTGAACCCGACGGCACCCATCGTCGGCCCGCGCGCGCCCAACGCCCCCGGCACGCCGCCGCCCGGAACGCCAGGTGCGCCCGGCACCCCCGGCGCCCAGGGCGCCCAAGGTGCGACCACCGCCTCCACCGCGGGCGCGGCCACCGGCCCGAGCAGCACCCGCAAGGACACCACCACCAACTACGAACTCGACCGCACCATCCGCCACGTGCAGCAGGCCGCCGGCGGCGTGAAGCGGCTGTCGGTCGCGGTGGTCGTGAACAACCGCGACGCGGTCGATGCCGCCGGCAAGGTCAACAGCCGCGCGCTCACGCCCGCCGAGCTGGAGCAGATCCGCAACCTGGCGAAGGAAGCCATGGGCTTCAGCCAGGACCGCGGCGACTCGCTCAACGTGGTCAACAGCGCCTTCGCCCGCGACGCCGACAGCGGCCCAGCGCCCGAAGTACCGTTCTGGCGCGACCGCGAGAACATCGAGATCGGCAAGACGGTGGGCCAGTACCTGCTGTATGCGCTGATCGCGCTGTTCGCCTGGCTGGCCGTGCTGCGGCCGCTGACGCGCCGCCATGCGCCCGCCGCGCCGGCACCGGCCCCCGTGGCCGCCGTCGAGCCGGCCGCCGCGCCCGACCCCGACACGCCGTCCGCCGAGGAGAGCCTGCGCGAACGCGAGGCCAGCCGCAAGAAGGCCGACATGGACTATGCCCACCAGCTCGCCGACAAGGATCCGAAGCTGGTGGCCGCCCTGATCCAGCACTGGATGAACACCGATGAGTAGCGAACTGGGAACCCGCAAGAGCGCCATCTTGCTCATGGCGCTGGGCGAAGACCGCGCGGCCGCCGCATTGCACCAGCTGCCCACCTCCGAGGTGCAGGCACTGGGCCTGGCGATGTCCAAGCTGACCTCCGTCTCCAAGGAGGAGCTGGCATCCGTGCTTGCCGAGTTCCGCGAGGAGACCGAGCAGCTGTCGGCCCTGCACCTGGGCTCCACCAGCTACATCCGTGCCGTGCTGAAGAAGGCACTGGGCGACGACCGCGCGAGCAACCTGCTGGAAGACATCCTGCAGCCCGACGAGCCGCGCGGCGGCATCGAGCGCCTCAACGAACTCGAGGCCGGCGAGGTGGCCGAGCTCATCCGCGACGAGCATCCGCAGATCCTCGCGACGCTGGTGGTTCACCTGGACCGCATGAAGGCTTCCGAAGTGCTGGAGAAGCTGCCCACGCGCCTGCGCCACGACGTGATCATGCGCGTGGCGACGCTCGGCGGCGTGCAGCCCTCCGCGCTGAAGGAGCTGACCGACGTGCTGACCGAAATGCTCGCGGGCCAGGGCGTGCGACGCAGCCGCCTGGGCGGCGTGCGCGCGGCGGCCGAGATCGTCAACCTGATGAGCACCGCGGTCGAAGAAGAAGCCATCGCCCACGTCCGCGAGAAGGACGAGGCGCTGGCACAGCGCATCGTCGACGAGATGTTCGTGTTCGAGAACCTGCTGGGCCTGGAAGACCGCAGCATCCAGCGCCTGCTCAAGGACATCGAGTCCGACTCGCTCATCATCGCGCTCAAGGGCGCGCCGATGGAGCTGCGCGACAAGTTCCTCAACAACATGTCGCAACGCGCCGCCGAGACGCTGCGCGAGGACATGGAATTGCGCGGCCCCGTGCGCGTCTCGCAGGTCGAGACCGAACAGAAGGCCATCCTGCAGGTCGCCCGCCGTCTGGCGGAGGCCGGCGAAATCGTGATTGCGGCGCCTGGCACCGATGACTTCGTCTGACACCACCCGCGCGTTCGGCGAATCGCGCGAACGCCTCGCCGCCATCCAGGCCGCCGCGCGCCACGCGGCCGCCGCCAGCGTTCCCGCGCTCTCGGCATGGGAGCGCTGGGAAATGGGCACGCTCGACGGCGGCAAGACGCCCGACCGGCGCAAGGCCACCGAACGCAATGCCCACGGCAATGCCAACGGCAGCGCCCTGCCGCCCGCGCCGCCGCCCGCACCCAAGATCGACCTGGCCGAGCTGGCCCGCATCCGCAAGGACGCGCGCGCCGCCGGCGAAGCCGAGGGCCGCGCCGCGGGCCTGGCCGAAGGCCGCAAGGTCGGCCACACCGAAGGCCTGGCGACCGGCCTCGCCGCCGCCAGCGTGCACGCTGAACGCCTGCGCGCGCTGGCGCAGTCGCTGCCCGATGCCCTGCGCCGCGCAGAGAGCGAACTGGCCGAGGCCGTGCTCGCGCTTGCGCTCGACGTGGCGCGCCAGGTGGTGCACCGCACGCTGAAGACCGAGCCCGAATGGGTGCTGCCGGTGGTGCGCGACCTGCTCAACACCGAGCCCGCGCTGCGCGGCGAACCGCGCCTGCTGCTGCACCCCGACGACGTTGCGCTGGTGCGCAACAGCCTGGGCGAGGAGATCGAGGCCGCCGGCTGGCAGATGCGCGCCGACGACCACATCGAACGCGGCGGCTGCCGCGTGCAGTCCGCCAACGGCGAGCTCGACGGCACGCTGCAGACCCGCTGGAAGCGCGTGGCCGCGGCCGTGCGCGGCACGGGCGACGACGGCGAAGCCGAGACCTTCTGAGCGCCATGCAGACCGCCACCGCCAACCCCCATCTGCAGACAGTGCGCGCCGCGCTGGAGAAGGCGCGCGGCAATGTCGCGCGCTGCGAAACCACCACCGCCTCGGGCCGCCTCACGCGCGCCGTCGGCCTGGTGCTGGAAGCCGTCGGCCTGCAGCTGCCCGTGGGCAGCGACTGCCTGATCGAGCTGCCGCCCGGCAACGCCCAGCGCCATGCGGAGGCCGAGGTGGTGGGCTTCGCCGGAGACCGCCTGTTCCTGATGTCCCAGACCGAAGTGGCGGGCCTGCTGCCCGGCGCGCGCGTGTTCGCGCGGCCCGGCGCCACCGAGCCCGGCACCAGCGGCGACGCCCACACCAAGCGCCTGCCGGTGGGCGAAGGCATGCTCGGGCGCGTGGTCGATGCGGCCGGCCGCCCGCTCGACGGGCTCGGCCCGCTCGACGTGGCGCGCAAGGTGCCGCTGAGTTCGCCGCCCATCAACCCGCTGTCGCGCGCGCCGATCGATTCGGTGCTCGACGTCGGCGTGCGCGCCATCAACGCCATGCTCACCGTCGGCCGCGGCCAGCGCATGGGCCTGTTCGCCGGCTCCGGCGTGGGCAAGAGCGTGCTGCTGGGCATGATGGCGCGCTACACCAGCGCCGAAGTCATCGTGGTCGGACTGATCGGCGAACGCGGCCGCGAGGTGAAGGACTTCATCGAGAACACGCTGGGCGAGGAAGGCCTGGCGCGCGCGGTGGTGGTTGCGGCGCCGGCCGACAACTCGCCGCTGCTGCGCCTGCAGGGCGCGGCCTACGCGACCTGCCTGGCCGAGTATTTCCGCGACCGCGGCAAGGACGTGCTGCTCATCATGGACTCGCTCACCCGCTACGCGATGGCGCAGCGCGAGATCGCGCTGGCCGTGGGCGAGCCGCCCGCCACCAAGGGCTATCCGCCTTCGGTGTTCGCGCGGCTGCCCGCGCTGGTGGAGCGCGCGGGCAACGGCGCGCGCGACGCGCAGGGGCGCGGCGGCTCCATCACCGCCTTCTACACGGTGCTGTCCGAAGGCGACGACCAGCAGGACCCGATCGCAGACTCGGCGCGCGCCATCCTGGACGGGCACGTGGTGCTCTCGCGCACGCTGGCCGAAGCCGGGCACTACCCGGCCATCGACATCGAGGCCTCCATCAGCCGCGCCATGACCGCGCTGATCCCGTCCTCGCAGTTCGACACGGTGCGCCGCTTCAAGCAGATGCTGTCGCGCTACCAGCGCAACCGCGACCTGATCAGCGTGGGCGCCTACGCGCCCGGCCACGACCTGCAGCTGGACAAGGCGATCGCGATGTACCCGCGCATCGAGGCCTTCCTGCAGCAGTCGATGGACGAACGCACCGGCTATGAAGACGCGATCGCGCAGCTCGAGCACCTCTTCGTGCCCGAGCCCGCGTCCACGCAAGGCTTCGACTCCAGGACACCCAACACCAAGAAGTTCCAGACATGACACGCAAGCTCCCCCTCGGCATGCTGATCGACCTGGCGCACACGCAGACTGACGATGCTGCGCGGCGCCTTGGCGCCCTGCAGAGCGCACACCTCAACGCCAGCCAGAAGCTGGAACTGCTGCTGCAGTACCGGCAGGACTACCACGACCAGCTCGACTCGCTGATGCGCGGCGGCCTGCCCTCTTCGCAGTGGCGCAACTACCGCAACTTCCTCGGCACGCTCGACGGCGCCATCGAGCAGCAGCGCGCCATCGCCGCGCAGACCGAGACCCGGCTCGACAACGGCCGCACCGACTGGCAGCACCAGAAGCGCCGCCTGAGCTCGTTCGACACCCTGGCCGAGCGCGTGCGCATGCAGGAACTGATGGCCGAGGCCAAGCGCGAGCAGCGCGACAGCGACGAACGCGCGGCGCGCAAGTTCTTCGACCGCGCATCGCATCCGACCCTTTGAATCTCCAGGAACCGACATGCCACCCATGATCACGCCCTCCGTCGCCGCCAACGGGTCTTCTGCGACTTCTTCGGCCACCCAGGCCGGCCAGCGAGGCCGTGGCGCGGACGACGCGCAAGGCGCCAGCTTCGGCGCCGCGCTCGAGCGCTCGCGGGCCGGCAGCCGCAATGCCGCGGCCACGCCGCAGGACGGCGCCGCGCCGGCCAACGACGTCGCCTCCGCCGACCGCAAGACCGTGCGCCGGCCCGGCATCGACGACGACACCAAGGATGCCCCGCTGCCGGCCGACCCGAACCTCGCCTTCCTGGCGCCGGCGCACACGCCGCTGCACGCGCTGACGCTGGCGGGACGCGCCAGCGCGCAGGCCGCGCGCGGCGCCGATGCCGCCGGCACGGCCACGGTCGTGGCCGCCGCCGACACGCCGCTGGAGGCCGCCGTGCAGGACCCGCTGGCCAAACCGCTGCCCGAGGGCGCCGCACCAGGCGCGGACCCCAAGGCCGCGCCCGATGCCGCGAAGGCCGCCGACCTCCAGGCCGCGGCCAGGGACGCCGCCGCCAGGCCGGGCACGGCCGCCAGCCAGCCCGCTGCCGACGACACCCCGGCCACGCCGCTGCACGACATCGCCAGCGCGGCCGTCGCGGCGCAGACCATCGCCGTGGGCGCCACCAAGCCCGCCGCGGCCGCAGGCGCGCCGGCCGGCACGGCGGCTTCGGGCCGCGCCTCCGCACGCACCACGGCGAGCGCCGCCACGGCCGAGCAGTTGGCAGGCGCGGCACAGCCGAAGGCCTCCGCCGAAGACACCAAGGCCGCCGCGCTGCCCGTGGCCGCCGCTGCCGCCGCCGCATCCACCGGCGGCGACGACGCACAACCCGCCGCGACGCCCATCGCCGTGCAGCAGGCCGCCACGGTGGCGGCCCCGGCCGAACGCAGCGCCGACACCGGCCAGGCCACGCGCCCGGGCGCGTACACCGTCGCCCCCGAAGTCGGCAGCGAGAAGTGGGCACCGGCGCTCGGCCAGCAGCTGGCGCGCATGAGCACCACCGGCCATCACACGGCCGAGCTCAACCTCAACCCCGCCGGACTCGGTCCGCTGAAGGTCACGCTGTCGATCGGCGACAACCAGGCGCAGGCCATGTTCGTGTCGGCGCATGAAAGCGTGCGCAAGGCCGTGGAGGCCGCGCTGCCGCAGTTGCGCAATTCGCTCTCGGAGCAGGGCATCACGCTGGGCCAGACCTCCGTCGGCGCGGAAACCCGCCAGCCCTTCGGCCAGGACGCGGCCTTCGCGCAGCAGAACCAGCAACAGCAGCAGCAGGCGGCCCGCCAGCAAGGCGCGCCGGCCTACCCCGGCGCCGGCCGTGCCGGCAACAGCGCGGCGGCCGAACCCGTGGCGCCCGCGCGCGCCAGCCTTGCGGGCAACACTGCGCGCTCGGGGGTCGACACCTTCGCCTGAGGCGACAACCCATACCTGCCCCCGCCCGCGGCGGCGCCCTCACCGGTGCCGCGCAATGAACGGATGTGAAGCGTCTTTTCGCGCTTGTTCGGCCGTTCATCCAGGAGGGACTTCGCAAAGAATAGATCGGACAAGTTAAACGCTTCACCATGGCTACCTCCTCTTCCGCCGCCAACGCCATTCCCGCCGAACCGGGCTCACGCCGCTCCTCGAAGCTGATGATCGGGCTGCTGCTCGCCGTCGGCCTTGTCGCCGTGGGCGCGGCCGCCTACGTGCTCGTTCCCCGCTTCATGGGCACGCCCGCCACCGCCGAGACCGCCAAGGCGCCGGTGCCCGAGAAGCCGATCTATCTGATGCTCGATCCGGTGACGGTCAACCTGCAGTCCGAGGGCCGCGGCCGCTTCCTGCAGGTCGGCATGGCGCTGCGCGTGCGCGACGAGCAGACCAAGGCCCAGCTCGTCGAGTTCATGCCCGAGGTGCGCAGCCGGCTGCTGATGCTGCTGTCCAACCGTTCGCCCGACTCCGTCGTGTCGCCGGAAGACAAGGCCAGGCTGGCCGAGGAGATCCGCAAGGCGCTGAGCACACCGCTGAGCGCCGGCGCGCCCGAACTGGGCATTGCCAGCGTCTCGTTCAACACGTTCGTCGTGCAGTGACCACCCCTTCCTCCAGACAAGCGACCCATGGCGTATGAACAGGTGCTTTCCCAGGACGAGGTCGATGCTCTCCTGCAAGGCGTCACCGGCGGAGACATCGACCAGTCGTCGGCCCCGCCGCCCCCGCCCAAGGACGGCCTGCCGGCCTACGACCTCGGCGCGCCCGACCGCGTGGTGCGCAACCGCATGCACACGCTGGAGGTCATCAACGACCGCTTCGCGCGCGGCCTGCGCGGCGCGCTGCTGAACTTCATGCGCCGCAGCCCCGACATCTCGGTGGGGCAGGTCCAGATCCAGCAGTTCGGCGAGTTCGTGCGGCACCTGCCGGTGCCAGCGAACATCAACATGATCCACATGAAGCCGCTGCGCGGCACGGCCCTCTTCGTGTTCGACCCGAAGCTGGTGTTCCTCGTGGTGGACAACCTCTTCGGCAGCGACGGCCGCTACCACGTGCGCGTGGAAGGCCGCGACTTCACGCGCACCGAGCAGCGCATCATCAAGCGGCTGCTCGACATCTCGCTGCAGTGCTACGGCGAGGCGTGGCAGCCCGTGTTCCCGCTCGACTTCGACTACGTGCGCGCCGAGATGCACGGCAAGCTCGCCAACATCGTGGCGCCCAACGAGGTGGTGATCAACACCACGCTGCAGATCGAGTTCGGCCCCATCGGCGGCTTCCTGCACGTGTGCCTGCCCTACTCGATGATCGAGCCGATCCGCGACCTGCTGTCCAACCCGATCCAGGACGAGGTCGAGATCGACAAGCGCTGGGTCAAGCAGATGTCGCGCCAGATGCAGGCCGCGGACGTGGAGCTGGTGGCCGACTTCGTGACCATGCCCTCGACGCTGGGCGAGGTCATGAAGCTGCAGGTCGGCGACGTGATTCCCATCGAGCTGCCCGAGACCGTCGTCGCCAAGGTCGGCGGCGTGCCGGTGATGGAGTGCGGCTACGGCACCTCCAACGAGCGCTACGCACTGCGCGTGCAACAAATGATCTCCCACCAAGACAGCGATTTGAAGAACGACCATGACTGACAACAACTCTTCCGCCAGCAGCGACGCGGACGACTGGGCCGCCGCCCTGGCCGAGCAGACGGCCGCCACCGCGCCCGCGCCGGTGCAGGAAGCCCAGGCAGCCGCAGCAGCAGCCGCCGCCGTGGCACCCGCCACCGCGCAGGTCTTCCAGCAGATCCAGGACACGCCCGCCGCCGCCAACCCGGGCGCCGGCCCGGTGGACATCGCGCGCGTGCTCGACGTGCCGGTGCAGCTGACCGCCGAGATCGGCCGCACCCGCATCACCATCAAGAACCTGCTGCAGCTGTCGCAGGGCTCGGTGGTCGAGCTCGACGGCCTGGCCGGCCAGCCGCTGGACGTGCTGATCAACGGCTACCTGATCGCGCAAGGCGAAGTGGTGGTGGTGAACGAGAAATACGGCATCCGCCTGACCGACATCGTCACCCCGTCCGAGCGCATGCAGAAGCTCGCCCGCTCATGAACGTGCGCCGGCACCTGCCTGCATGGGGCGCGGCGGCGCCGGCCCTGCTGTTGCTGCTCTGCGCACGGGGCGCGCACGCCGCGCTGCCCACCGTGCCCTCGCCCACGCACGAAGCCGCCGCGGCCGCGCCGTCGGCCGTCGGTGCCGGCAGCCTGCTGCAGGCCGGCTTCGGCATGGCGGTGGTGGTCGGGCTGATCTTCCTGTGCGCCTGGCTCGCGCGCCGCTTCGGGCTGCAGCGCCTGGGCGGCGGCCAGCATGTGAAGGTGGTGTCCAGCGCCATGGTCGGCCAGCGCGAACGCGTGGTGGTGATCGAGGTTGCCGGCACCTGGGTGGTGCTCGGCGTTACCGCGACCCATGTGAACACGCTGCACACGCTGCCTGCCCAGGCATCGGCCCCGGACCACCATGCCGCGGCGCAGGCCGCCGGCACGAACAGTCCGGTCGAACTCTTTGCCCGCAAGCTGCGCGAATCCCTCTCGGGCAAGGCGCACTCCGCTCCATGACGCATCCCGCCTTGCGCCGCGGCCTGCGCGCCGCGTTGTTGCTGCTCGCCGCCACGCTGCCCCTGGCCGCCTGGACCCAGGGCCTGCCCGGCCTCACCAGCACCCCCGGGCCCGCCGGCAGCCAGACCTGGTCGCTGAGCGTGCAGACGCTGGTGCTGCTGACCTCGCTCACCTTCCTGCCCGCGCTGCTGCTGTCGATGACAAGCTTCACGCGCATCCTGATCGTGCTCGGCCTGCTGCGCACGGCCATCGGCACGCAGACCTCGCCACCCAACCAGATCCTGGTGGGGCTTTCGCTGTTCCTTACCTTCTTCGTGATGTCGCCGGTGTTCGACAAGGCCTACACCGAGGCCTACCAGCCCTTCTCGGAGAACAAGATCAGCGCGGAAAAGGCGCTGGAGCGCGGCATCGCCCCCTTCAAGACCTTCATGCTCAAGCAGACCCGCGAGACCGACCTGGCCCTGTTCGCCCGGCTCGCCAAGGCGCCCGAGATGCAGGGTCCCGAAGACGTGCCGCTGCGCATACTGCTGCCCTCCTTCGTCATCAGCGAGCTGAAGACCGCGTTCCAGATCGGCTTCACCATCTTCATCCCGTTCCTCATCATCGACCTGGTGGTGGCCAGCGTGCTCATGTCGATGGGCATGATGATGGTGCCGCCCGCGTCCATCGCGCTGCCCTTCAAGCTGATGCTCTTCGTGCTGGCCGACGGCTGGCAGCTGATGATCGGCGCGCTCGCGCAAAGCTTCTATCTCTAGGCAGGACAGCCACATGACACCCGAATCAGTCATGACCATGGGCCATCGGGCCATGGAAATCTCGCTGCTGCTGGGCGCCCCGCTGCTGCTGGTGGCGCTCGTCATCGGCCTGATCGTCAGCATCTTCCAGGCGGCCACGCAGATCAACGAGGCCACCCTCTCCTTCATTCCCAAGCTGCTCGCCGTGTTCGCGACGCTGGTCATCGCCGGGCCGTGGATGCTCGACCGCATGCTCGACTACATGCGCGCGCTGTTCGCCGGCATCCCGCAGATGCTGGCGTGACGCCTTCGATCTTCTCCGTCACTTCGGGCCAGCTCGAGGGCTGGGTGGTGGCCTTCCTGTGGCCCTTCGTGCGCATGCTCGCGCTGGTGAGCACCGCACCCATCTTCGCGGAGTCCTGGGTGCCGAGGCAGGTCAAGGTGGGCATCGCCGCCATGCTCACGCTGGTGATCTCGCCGCTCATCGGGCCGTTTCCGGCGGTGCCCGTGGTGTCCGCCGGCGGGCTGTGGATCATCGTGCAGCAGGTGCTGATCGGCGTGGCCATGGGCTTCGCGATGCGGATGGTGTTCACCGCCGTGCTGGCGGCGGGCGAATACATCGGCCTGCAGATGGGCCTGTCGTTCGCGTCCTTCTACGACCCCATGAGCCGCGGCAGCACCATGGTGGTGTCGAGGCTGCTGAACATGCTGGCGACGCTGATCTTCCTTGCGCTCGACGGGCACCTGCTGATCGTGAACGCGCTGGCCGAGAGCTTCGCCACGCTGCCCATCTCGGACGGGCCGCTGGTGGCGGGAGGATGGATGTTCCTGGTGCTGGCAGCGGGAGATATCTTCGCCAGCGGGCTGCTGCTGTCGCTGCCGCTCATCACCGCGCTGCTCACGCTGAACCTGGCCATGGGCATCCTGAACCGCGCGTCACCGCAGTTCAGCATCTTCGCGGTGGGCTTCCCGCTCACGCTGCTGGCGGGCATCTTCATGCTCCAGCTGCTGATGCCGAACCTGGCGGCGTTCCTGGAACCGCGGTTCGCGCAGGGGATCGCGAACATGCTGCGGTTCACGCAGGGGCTGCGGCCCTAGCTCTAGCCTAGCCCTTGGCCGAGCGGCGCCGCGCCTTGACCGCCGTCGCCAGCCCCTCGAGCACCGGCACCGTCTGCGCGAAGCCGATGCAGGCATCGGTGATCGAGACGCCGTGCTTCAGCGGCACGCCCGGCGACAGGTCCTGCCGGCCTTCCTCGAGATGGCTCTCGATCATGATGCCGGTGATGCGCCGCTCGCCGGCCGCGATCTGCGCGGCCACGTCTTCGGCGACGACGATCTGCCGCTGATGCTGCTTGCTGCTGTTGCCGTGCGAAACGTCGACCATGACCTGGGGCCGCAGGCCGTTCGCCAGCAGCGCCTCGCAGCTGGCCGCGACGTCCGCCGCCGAGTAGTTGGGCGCCTTGCCGCCGCGCAGGATGACGTGGCAGTCGTCGTTGCCGCGCGTCTCGAAGATGGCGGCCATGCCCATCTTGGTCATGCCCATGAAGGCATGCGGCGCGCGGGCCGCGAGGATGGCGTCGGCCGCGACCTTCACGCTGCCGTCGGTGCCGTTCTTGAAGCCGACCGGGCAGCTCAGGCCGGAGGCAAGCTGCCGGTGGCTCTGGCTCTCGGTGGTGCGCGCGCCGATGGCACCCCAGGCAATCAGGTCGGCAATGAACTGCGGGCTCAGCAGGTCGAGGAATTCGGTGCCGGTCGGCAGGCCCAGCGTGGTCAGCTCGAGCAGCAGGCGCCGCGCGCGCTCCAGGCCCTCGTTGATGGCGAAGCTGCCGTCCAGGTGCGGGTCGTTGATGTAGCCCTTCCAGCCGACGGTGGTGCGCGGCTTCTCGAAGTAGGCGCGCATCACGATCAGCAGGTCGTCCTGCAGCGAATCGGCGACCTTCTTCAGGCGCTGTGCGTATTCGATGGCCTGGTCGTGGTCGTGGATGGAGCAGGGGCCGACCACCACCACCAGCCGGTCGTCGCGGCCGTGCAGCACGTCGGCAATGGCCGCGCGGCTGCCTTCGACCAGCGCCAGGGTGTTGTCGCGCACCGGCACGCGTTCCTGCAGGAGCGCGGGGGTCATGAGCGGACGGACGGCGCCGATGCGCACGTCGTCGATGCGGGTGGTGTCCAGCGTGCTGTCGCGGGAGCCGATTTCTGCGTCGTGGAGGGGGTCGTCTAGGCGGGGCATGGTCGTGGGGTGTCGAATGGAACTCCCCCGATTGTCCCCCCGCCGGTCACAGGTAGTTGAATAGCGAAATGCTGTTCAGCTTGGCGAAGGTCATCTGCGTTGCCTGCAGCGAAGACTGGCGCTGGTAGAACTCGGCGATCGCGCTGTACGGGTCCAGGTCTTCGATGGAAGACAGGTAAGACTCTTCCTGCAGCTTGCGCGAGGCACCGCCGCTGTCCAGCGCATCGAGTTCCGTCTGCCGCGAGCCGACCGAGGACAGCACCGTCAGCACGTTGTCGTGCGCATTCGTCACCTTGCGGTTGGCCGTGGCCAGCGCGTTCTGCAGTTGCGCCTGGGCGGCCTCGCCGCCGCCGGCCAGCGGCGTGCGCAGCGCGGTCACCAGCTGGCCGATGGCCGCGAACACGTCGGTGCCGGCGTTCTGCGCGGTCGACACGTCGAAGCTGTCGCCATCCGCCGGCTTGCCGGTGAACTTGACCTGCACGCCGCCGAAGTTGACGGGCGAGCCCGCCGTGTACGCACCGGCGCCGGCCACCACGGGCGGCACGTCCTTGGTCATCACGGTGTAGTTGCCACCGTTGAAGGTGATGGTGAAGTCCTTGCCGTAGTTCGTTGCCGTGGCGTCGGCGATGCTGATGGAGCCGAACACGGCGCTGCCGGTGTTGCTGGCCGCGCTCGAAGCCACGTAGCCCGCGCCGCCCTGCACCGACTGGAAGATGCTGCGGCCGTCGTCGCCCGTGGACATCTGGCGCGACACGTCGACCTGCATCAGCCGCTGGCCCTGGTCGCCCACGTACTGCACGCCGCCGCCGGCGGCCGCCACGAACGGCGGGCTGCCGCTCTTGAAGCCGGCAAACAGGTACTGGCCGTTGCCGTCGTCGGTATTGGCCACGCCCACCAGCTGGTCGTAGGCGCTCTGGATGGTGGTGGCGAGCGAGGCGCGGTCGGCATCGGTGAGCGTGCCGTTGCCGGCGTTCACCGTCAGCGTCTTGATGTTCTGCAGGATCGAAGTCACCGAGTTCAGCGCGTTCTCTTCGGTCGACAGCGCCAGGCTCGCGCGCTGGCGGCTGGTGGCGTACTGCGCGTTTTCCGACAGCGTCTGGCTGACGCCCAGGGAGCGCGCCGCGCCGACCGGGTCGTCGCCGGCGGACAGGAACTTGGAATTGGTCGCCAGCTGCTGCTGGACCTTGAACAGCTTCTGCTGCTGCAGGCCCATGGCGCTGACGTTCTGCTCGTAGAAGGATGAGGTGCTGATGCGCATCGCGGCTCCTGGATTCTGTGCTTCGGTGAAACGGCTCAGCTGCGGATGCCGAGGATCGCGTCGAACATGGTCGACGCGGTCTGGATCACCTTCGCGTTGGCCTGGTACATCTGCTGGAACATCAGCAGGTTGGCGGTTTCCTCGTCCTGGTTGACGCCCGAGACGGCTTGCTGGCTGGCCTTGATCTGGCCGGTCACGCTGTCTTGCGTGGCCGCCGCCACCTTCACGGCCATGGCCCGGTTGCCGACTTCGCTGACCAGCTGCGAATACGCGCCGTTGAAGGTCGACGTGCCGTTGGCCATCACGGCCTTGCGCTGCAGTGCGCCCAGCAGCAGCGCATTGCTGCCGTCGGACACGCCCGAGGTGTTGTTCTTGATGGTGAAGGTGTCGCCCTGCGCAGGCGCGCCGGTCATGCTGACGGTGACGCCGTCGAAGCTCATCTTCGCGCCGGCGCTGTAGGGCACGGGCGTGCCGGCCGGGTAGTTGGTGGTGGTGCCGTTGGGCAGCGTCACCGAAACGGCCGAGGTCGCGGGAAAGCCCGTCAGGTTGCCCGTGGCGGCGTCGAAGCTCAGCGTGACCGTGCCTGCCAGCGGCGTGCCGGGGTAGGAGGCGTCGACGGTCGCGGTGCCCAGCGCGGCGCTGCCCTTGTTGCCCGCGGTGTTGCCGGTGACGAGCGGCGACGCGGCCGCCACCTTGGCGGGGTCGCGCACCGCCACGTCGAGGTCGCGCGCGCCGGTGCGGGTCGGCTGCACCAGGAACGAGTCGCCGGCCTGCGCGGTGCCGCTGGCGGCGGTGAGGCTCACGCCGTCGAAGTTGATCGGGAAGGCAGTGAAGCTGCCCATCGACGTCTTGTCCGACAGCCGCGTGACCGTGTAGGTGAGCGTGCCCGACACGTTGGTGACGCTGACGTCGTAGTCGCTGGTCGTGAGCTTCGAGGCATCGGTCAGCGACGCGCCGATTTCGAGGTTGCCTGTGTTCTTTGCGTTGGACATCACGCCCGGCACCGCCTGGTTGAAGAAATTCTGGCCCAGCGCGCCGTTCAGGTCGACGCCCAGCTTGTGCTGTGCATTGACCGCATCGGCCACCGACATGGCGAGCCGGCCGATGGAATTTTGCGTGGGAATGAGGGTTTCGCTGCGGAAGGTCATGAGGCCGCCAAGCACGCCGCCCTTGAAGGTGCCGTCGTCGAGCTCGGCGGTGTTGCCGCCGAAGCCCTTGAGCGCCACCGCCTTGCGGGTGGGGTCGGCGGCCGAGTTGACCGAGACCATCTGGGAGGCGTAGTCCCCCACCACCAGCGACTGGCCGGTGGCGATGAACACGTTGTACTTGCCGTTGTCCTGCTGCAGCACCTTGACGTCGACCACCTGGCTCAGCTGGCTCACCAGCAGGTCGCGCTGGTCGAGCAGGTCGTTCGGCGGCTGGCCGCTGGCCATGGCCGTGGCCTGGCTGATCTGCTGGTTCAGGCCGGCGATCTTGCTGGCGTAGGTGTTGATCTGGTCGACGCTGCCGTCGATCTGCTCGTTCACCGACGAGTTCAGGTCCGACAGGTACTGGTCGGTCGAGCGGAACTTGCTGGCCAGCGCCTGCGCGGAACTGATCATCTGCTGGCGCGCGGCGGGGTCGGCCGGGGTGTTGGCCACGCCCTGGATGCTGGTGAAGAAGTTCTGCATCAGCGCCGAGATGCCCGAGGTCTTGTCGGCCAGCAGGGTGTCGATGCGGTTGATCTGCGTGCCGTTGGTGGCCAGCGCGACCGAGTTCGACTGGGCGCTGGCAAGCTGCGCGGTCAGGTAGCGGTCGTAGCTGCGCGAGACGGTCGTGACGTTGGCGCCCGTGCCGATGTAGCCCGAGCCGCTGGAAATGGCGCTGCCCGTGGCAATCTCCGCCACCTGGCGGCTGTAGCCGGCCGTGTAGACGTTGGCGGTGTTGTGGGCCGTGGTCATCAGCGCGGTGCGGGCGACGCCGAGGCCGCTCAGACCTGTGTAGAACATGCTTCCGGACATAAGGCTTTACCTGTCAATTGGAGAGTGTGTTTGGCGCCGCGAAGACGCCTTCTTTGTATCTATCGGCAGCGCCGGACAAAACTTGAGGGCCGGAGTCAGAACTCGGTCCAGTCGCCCTTGGCGTCGCCGGCCATGGCCAGTTGCGGCGCCGGGCCGCCGCCCGGCTCGCGGCGCGTCGGCAGCGCCTTGGCCGGACGCTTCGCCGCGGCAGGCGCCGGCTTGGCCGGCTTGGCAATGGGGGTGATGCGGGTGAAGCCGGGGCGCGCGGTGGCAACGGCGTTGCCGTCGAGCTTGAAGATGCTGACCGTCTGCACGAGGCTGCCGGCCTGCTCCTGCAGCGACTGGGCGGCGGCCGAGGCCTCTTCGACCAGCGCGGCGTTCTGTTGCGTCACCTGGTCCATCTGCGTGATGGCCTGGTTGATCTGCTCGATGCCCGAGGTCTGCTCCTGGCTCGCGGCGGTGATCTCGCCCATGATGTCCGTCACGCGCTTGACGCTGCCGACGATCTCGTCCATGGTGCGGCCGGCTTCTTCCACCTGCTTGCTGCCCTCTTCGACCTTCTCCACCGAGTCGCCGAT
>NZ_JBXASW010000044.1:0-54463 GCF_058809745.1 Variovorax sp. MPBD4-3 | reverse complement strand
GGCGGGGTGCCTTGCGCAGCGAAATAAAGGAGGAGGCCGCAGGCCGGGGGACATTCGCGGAGCAAGGTACCCCGCCGTCGTGATCGCGCCCCGAACTGGATCAGCAGTCAAAGCATCAAGGCGCGCTGCCCTGAGGCCCCACAGGCGGCGGCGCGGCACGGCCACTGGAACCCGGTGAGAGCTTGCGTCCAAAAGCCTCGCCCACATTGCGCACCGGACGGCTGGCTTTTTCAGATACGTTGTTGACGCCGCGCCTGGTGGCTGCGTCTGCACGGTCGATGCCCCGGCCTGCCGCGTTGGTGCCGCGCTGCACGCTGCCCACCACCTTGCCGCCGCGCGACGGCTGCTTGAGCGTGTGGGCGCGCTGTGCCTTGGGCGGGTTGTCGGCGCTCTGGGCCTGCGCGGCGACAGGCAGCCAGAGCGCGGCGGCCATCGCCACGGCGAACGATACGCTGACGGTGTTCGGGAATTTCATGGGGCCTCCTTGTTGTCTGCGTCTTCCGATGCTTGCGCTGCAGCAGCACGCGCCATGCGCTCGCTCTTCCAGTAGACGTCGTCGCCGCCGTTCATGCGGTTGAGCACGCGCGCGAGCACGAAGAGCAGGTCGCTGAGCCGGTTGAGGTACTGGCGCAGCGCATCGTTGAGCTCGGCCGTGGCGCCCAGCGCCACCACCGCGCGTTCGGCTCTTCGCGCCACCGTGCGGCACACATGCGCGAGCGAAGCCGCACGGGTGCCGGCCGGCAGGATGAATTCAGCCAGCCGCGGCAGCGCGGCGTTGTGCTCCGCCAGGGCGTTGTCCAGCTGCAGCAGCGCATCGGCCTTCAGCAACGTGAAACCCGGCATCGACAGCTCGCCGCCGAGGTTGAAGAGCTGGTGCTGCACATCGACCAGCAGCTCGCGCACGGGCTCAGGCATGGGCTCGCACAGCAGCACGCCGATGTGCGAGTTGAGTTCGTCCACGTCGCCCATCGCGTGCACGCGCAGGTGATCCTTGGGTACGCGCGTGTTGTCGCCGAGGCCGGTGGTGCCGTCGTCACCGGTGCGGGTGGCGATCTGGGAAAGTCGGTTGCCCATGGGCGCTCCTGCTGTTGTTACGCGACGCTCGATGCGTCGATCTTGCCGGTCGTGCCTGCAGAGGTAGTGAATGAGGCTGCGCATGGTGCGCATGCGCTGAGGGTTGTGGGGTTCATGTTTTTTCCGAAGCGCATTATGGTGCTCGCTCCGTAAAATGACCGATCCCCCTCACCCCTCGCAGGAGACGCCCCGATGAACGCCCCGACCCAAACCTCGCACCTGATGCCGGAGCTTCATCTGCGCGACGTTCCCGCCAGCCTGATCGACGGGCTGAAGGCCCGCTTCGGCGCCAACTGTTCCACGGCGCTGGCGGTGCGCACGCAGCACGGTCGCGACGAGTCTTCGTTCGACGCCCCGCCGCCCTCGGCCGTGGTGTTCGCCGAAAGCACGCAGGACGTGGCCGACGCGGTGAAGCTGGCCAGCGAGCACAGCGTGCCGGTCATTCCCTTCGGCGTGGGCTCCTCGCTCGAAGGCCACCTGCTCGCGGTGCAGGGCGGCATCAGCATCGACGTGTCGCGCATGAACCGCGTGCTGTCGGTCAACGCCGACGACCTCACGGTGACGGTGCAGCCGGGCGTCACGCGCAAGCAGCTCAACGAAGAGATCAAGAGCACGGGCCTGTTCTTCCCCATCGACCCCGGCGCCGACGCCTCCATCGGCGGCATGACGGCCACGCGCGCCAGCGGCACGAACGCGGTGCGCTACGGCACCATGCGCGAGAACGTGCTGGCGCTCGAAGTGGTCACCGCCGCCGGCGAAGTCATTCGCACCGGCACGCGCGCGAAGAAGTCTTCCGCCGGCTACGACCTCACGCGCCTCATGGTGGGCAGCGAAGGCACGCTGGGCGTGGTCACCGAGATCACGCTGCGCATCTATCCGCTGCCCGAGGCGGTGTCCGCCGCGATCTGCTCCTTCCCGAGCATCGAGGCCGCGGTGCGCACGACCATCGAGACCATCCAGCTGGGCGTGCCGATCGCTCGCGTGGAGCTGATCGACGTCAACACCGTGCGCATGGTGAATGCCTACGCCAAGCTGAACCTGCGCGAAGAGCCGATGCTGCTGATGGAGTTCCACGGCTCGCCCGCCGGCGTGAAGGAGCAGGCCGAGACGGTGCAGGAGCTGGCCAGCGGCCACGGCGGCAATGCCTTCGAATGGGCGAGCACGCCGGAAGAACGCTCGCGCCTGTGGACCGCGCGTCACAACAGCTATTTCGCGGCGGTGCAGTCGCGCCCGGGCTGCCGCGTGATCTCGACCGACACCTGCGTGCCGATCTCGCGGCTGGCCGACTGCCTGCTCGACTCGGTGGCCGAGGCCGACGCCAGCGGCATCCCCTACTTCCTGGTCGGCCACGTCGGCGACGGCAACTTCCACTTCGGCTACCTGCTCGACCCGAACATCCCCGAAGAGCGCGTGAAGGCCGAGGAGCTGAACCACGCGCTGGTGAGCCGCGCGCTGGCGCTGGAAGGCACCTGCACCGGCGAGCACGGCGTGGGGCTGCACAAGATGGACTTCCTGGTCACCGAAGCGGGCGCGGGCGCGATCGACATGATGCGCACCATCAAGCGCGCGCTCGACCCGAAGAACATCATGAATCCCGGGAAGATCTTCAGCCTCTGACACAGCCCGCGCGCCGGTCCGCGGCGTTCCACGAAAAAGCCCGGCGGCTCGCGAGAGCCCCGGGCTTTTTTTCGAATCGCGCGCGGCGAGCGAGCGAGCGATCAGTTGCTGCTGTTGCTGCGGCGGCGCGTGGGCGCCGGCTTCTCGGCCGGCACATAGGTCTGCGACGGCGCGGCGCCACCATCCACGCCCAGGCGGCCACCGCCGCCGAGGCCCTGGCCGCGCACCGTCTGCGCCTTGTAGTTGCGCAGCGAGCGGACCATCTGGTTGAAGGCGTCCATGAAGGCGGCGGCAATCACCTTGCCCTGCGCCGTGTTGGTGTAGCCGCCGAGGTTGCCGCCCGCGCTGCGGCCGGCGAGCGCGCCGAAGGCGCCGAAATCGGTCTTGGAGGCGCTGCCTTCCGCAGCTGCGACCTGCACGCCGGAGCGGTTGTCGATGAGCGTCAGCAGCGCACTGGCTTCCTTGGTCTGCATGCTGCCGCCGAGCTGCGCGAGCGCGCGGCCACGGCCGCCACCCACGAGGCCGCCAAGCGCGCCACCGATGCCGCCGGCGTCGCTGTTGCTGAACACGATTTCGGGCGACAGGCCGTAGTCGGAGGCCACCATCTGGCCGCGGCCGAAATTGCTGCCGCCGCGCATTTCGCCCGACTGCTGCAGCGCGCGTTCGCGCGTCATGGCGTTCATGCCGGCCGCGCCGCGCTCGACCACGATGAAGCAGTTCGACTGTTGCACCAGCAGGCGCAGCAGGTTGGCGGTGGGCGGCAGGCGGTACTCGCCGGTGAGGATGGTGTACCAGCCCGCGCTCTGGTTCTCGATCAGCGAGACGGTGCCCAGCGGCGATTCGCAACGCTCGAGCTGGCTGCTTTCGCCGGAGGTCGCGCCGCCGGCGGCGCTGCCGGTGGCCATGGTCTTGGCCGACTGGCTGCCCATCTGCATGTCGGTGGCTGCGCAGCCGGTCAGAAGAAGTGCGCCGACGGCCACGGCCGCGAGCGGGAACCTGGTGAACTTCATGGGGAACTCCCTCGGTTGTCAGAGATTTGGGGTTGAAAAACCAGCGGTCGAGGATACGCGCAAAGGATTGCAGGAATCAATCAACCGAATGCAATCAAACGAATGCCCGACGCCAGATTCGCAATCTAGGCTGTTCGGCGGATGCGCTCGATCAGTCCGTTGAGTGCCTCGATGGACCCGAAGTGGATGGCGAGCTCGCCGCTCTCCTCGATCCGGCCGCCGCGCTTGCTGCGCTTCTTGATGCGCACCTCGACTTCGGCGGTCAGCAGGTCGGCCAGTTCTTCTTCCACGCGCTGTAGGTCGCGCGATTTCTCGCCGTCGTTGCTGCGGCGCGAAGGCGTGAGCGTGAACTCCGCCGCGAGCTTCTTCACCAGCGCCTCGGCTTCGCGCACCGACATCTTCTTGGCGGCGATCTGGTTGGCGGCGGTGATCTGCGTGCCGCGGTCGAGCGACAGCAGCGCCCGGGCATGGCCCATGTCGATGTCGCCGGCCATCAGCATCTGCTGCGCGGGCTCGGCCAGGTTCAGCAGGCGCAGCAGATTGCTGGCGGCGCTGCGCGAACGGCCCACGGCTTGCGCGGCCTGCTCGTGCGTGAGCCCGAATTCTGTAACAAGACGTTGCAGACCTTGGGCTTCTTCCAGCGGATTGAGGTCTTCGCGCTGGATGTTCTCGATGAGGGACATCGCCGCCGCGGCCTCGTTGGGCACGTCGCGCACCAGCACCGGCACGCTGTCGAGGCCCGCCAGCCTGGCGGCGCGGAAGCGGCGCTCGCCCGCGATGATTTCGTACTCGGCATTCTTGGCCGCGGCCGATTCGGGGTCGAGCCGGCGCACCAGGATCGGCTGCATGATGCCCTGCACCTTGATGCTCTCGGCCAGCTCGTACAGCGCGCCCTCGTCCATGCGCGTGCGCGGCTGGTAGACGCCTGCGACCATCTGGTCGAGCATCAGCGTGTTCGGATTCTGCGGCGCACGCCCCTCTTCCTGGCCGTTGCTGCCGACGCCGTTGTCGGCGGAAGGCGCGGCCGTCGGGCCGAGCAGCGCTTCGAGGCCGCGGCCGAGGCCCTTGGGTTTCTTGGTCGCCATCAGTTTTTTTCTTTCGAGATTTCGTTCAGTAGGTCCCGGCCTTCGGGCCAGTCGCCCAGGCCGGATTCGGCGTTCAGGTGGCCGCGCGCGCCGGCGTCGACGAAGCGCGCGCCCCAGTCGCTGGCCAGTTGTCGCGAGCGCGCTGCTTCGCAGTACGGGTCGTCATTGGCGGCGATCAGTACCGCCGGAAACGGCAGCGGCTGCCGCACGATCGGCGCCCAGCCCGGGATCTGCTGGCGCAGGTCGTCGCGCTCCAGGTCGCCGGGCGCCACCAGCAGCGCGCCGCGCACCTTGTGGGTGTTGCGCGAGTGCGAAGCCCAGGCGGCGACGAGGATGCAGCCGAGGCTGTGCGCGGCCAGGACCACGGGGCCGGGCGATGCCAGCACTTCTTCCTCGAGCCGGATCGACCAGTCACCCCGCAGCGGACGCATCCATTCGTGCTGCTCGACACGATGGTCGCCGTAGACGGATTCCCATCGCGTCTGCCAATGGCCGGGGCCGCTGTTCTGCCATCCGGGCAGCAGCAGGATGCGGGGTGCAGCAGTCATGTGCCGTGCCCTTGCCTCAGGCGTTGTTTTCGCTGGTGGAACCGGACTCCGGCGCGGTGGCCGGCGCCAGCACGTCGGCCGGGATCGGCAGGTCCGGTGCGATGCGCTCCACCGGCGCGATCGGCGGCGCCACCGCGCCCGAGGCGAACGCGCTGGCCGGCGGCATCTTCTCGACCAGTTCCTGGGCAAAGGCGATGAATGCCTGGCTGCCCCGCGCGGCGGGGTCGAACACCACGCCAGGCAGACCGTAGCTCGGCGCCTCGGCCAACCGTACGTTGCGGGGAATGACCGTGTCGAACACCTTGTCGCCGAAGTGGGACTTGAGCTGCTCGCTCACCTGCTGCTGCAGCGTGATGCGCGGATCGAACATCACGCGCAGAAGGCCGATGATCTGCAGGTTCTTGTTGAGGTTGGCGTGCACCTGCTTGATGGTGTTGACCAGGTCGGTCAGCCCTTCGAGCGCGAAGTACTCGCACTGCATCGGCACGATCACGCCGTGGGCCGCGCACAGGCCGTTCAGCGTCAGCAGGCTGAGGCTCGGCGGGCAGTCGATCAGCACGAAGTCGTACTCCGCACCGACCGCGGCCAAGGCGGTACGCAGGCGCTTTTCGCGGCGGTCGAGCGCGACCATCTCGACTTCGGCACCCGCCAGTTCGCGGTTGGCGCCCAGCACGTCGTAGCTGCAACCGCCCTCCACCAGCTTGTCGGACTTGACCCGCGCTTCGGCCACCGAGGCGGATTCGAGCAGCACGTCGTACACCGTCAGCTCCAGCTGGCGCTTGTCGATGCCCGAACCCATGGTGGCATTGCCCTGCGGGTCGAGGTCGATCATCAGCACCCGCTGCCCGACCTTGGCCAGGCCGGCGGCGAGATTGACGGTGGTGGTGGTCTTGCCGACGCCGCCCTTTTGGTTGGCAATGCAGAAAATCTTGGCCATGTCTGTACGAGGGGTCGATCAGCGGGAAATCGCGAGCTTGATGCCGAAGGCGATCAGGAAGGTGCCGGCCAGCTTCTCGAGCGTGGTGGAGATGCGTGGATTGGCGCGGATGCGCTCGGCCAGGAAGTGCGTAAGCAGCGTGGAAGTCAGGCCGTAGAGGAACGTGAGCACGGCGATGGTGATGGCCATTGCGCCAAAGGTGACCAGGCCCTGGTGACGGGTCGGATCCACGAACAGCGGAAAGAAGGCCATGTAGAACACGATCGCCTTGGGATTCAGCAAGGTGATGGTGAAGGCCTGGCGCAGGAAATGGCTGGGCTTGATGTTGAGGATGGGTGCGGAGCCCGGCTTGGCCAGCAGCATCTTGATGCCCAGCCAGCCAAGATAGCCGGCGCCCAGCCACTGCACCGCCTTGAACGCGGCAGGATACGCGGCCAGCACTGCCGATACACCTGCGACGGCGGCCCACATCAGGCACTGGTCGCCCAGAATCACCCCGGCCGTTGCTCCCAGGCCGCCCCGGATTCCGCCCTTGCTGGTCGAAGTGATCAGCGCCAGGTTGCCCGGGCCGGGAATCAGGAGGAAAAGGATGATGGCGACGACGAATGCGCCGTAGTCAGCAATGCCGAACATGGGTTTTGCCTCGAAAAAGCGAGCCGGGGAGAGACCAGAGGGGAGGCATCGAGTCTAAGCGAGCACGATGCCGTGAAGGCCGTTCGAGCACCGGCTTTTGCCGGTGTCGGCGTTTCTTTTCGTGAATCGAGGCGCCCGTTCAGGCGGATTCTTTGCGTGCCCAGACGATGCAGCGCTCGGCATCCAGGCCGGGAACCGTCAGTTGTTCCACGTGAAACACTGCAACGCCTTTCGGCAATGCCGCGAGCTCGTCACTCGGCACCTTGCCCTTCATGGCAAGCCATACGGCGCCGGGCGCCATCAGATGCACCGAGCCATTGAAGAAATCAGGCAGCGACGCGAACGCGCGCGAGCTGATGACGTCATAGCTTCCCACGAGCGACTCGACCCGTGCGTGCAGGCCGCGCAGGTTCGGCAGCTCGAGCTCTGCTGCCACCTGCTGGACGAAAGCGGCCTTCTTGGCCACGGCATCGAGGCAGCTGACGTCGATGTCGGGGCGCATGATCGCGATCACGACACCCGGCAACCCGCCGCCCGAACCCACGTCCAGCAACTTGCCCTTCCCTTCCCACTCGCGCTGCAGCGGTGAGATGGCAGCCAGGCTGTCGAGCAGATGGTGCGTGAGTACGCTCGCCGGATCGCGCAGAGCGGTCAGGTTGTAGACCTTGTTCCACTTGAGCATCAAGTTGCCGTAGGCCAGCAACCGCTCGCCTTGCTGATCGGACAGGGTCACGCCCATGGCAGCCGCGCCTGTGCGCAGCGTATCGATCGGCGCCGTCATTCGGCGGCAGCTTCCGTGGTGGCAGTATCGCGGGCAAAGGCTTTGTGGCCGCCTTTGCGCAGATGGATCATCAAGAGCGAGATCGCAGCGGGCGTCACGCCGGAGATGCGCGAGGCCAGTCCCAGCGTCTCCGGGCGGTGCTTGTCCAGCTTCTGCCGCACCTCGAAGCTCAGCGCCTTGACCTGCCCGTAGTCAAAGTCAGCCGGCAACTTCAGGTTCTCGAAATGCGCGGCACGCTCCACTTCGTCGTGCTGGCGCTCGATGTAGCCCGAGTACTTGGCCGAAATTTCGATCTGCTCGATCTCTGTTTCGCTCAGCGCCACCGGGGCGGCGTACTTGCTACCGTCCAGCGACATGAGCGTCTCGTAGTTCACATCAGGGCGGCGCAGCAGATCGGCCAGGTTGTATTCATGGTCGATGGCCTTGCCCAGCACGCGCTCCGACTCGGAGGCAGGCAGGTTTCGCGGGTTCACCCAGATCGACTTGAGCCGCTCTGTTTCACGTGAAACAGCATCGCGCTTGCGGCTGAAAGCATCCCAGCGCGCATCGTCCACCAAGCCCAGCTTGCGGCCGGTTTCGGTCAGGCGCATGTCGGCGTTGTCTTCGCGAAGCTGCAGCCGGAACTCGGCACGGCTGGTGAACATGCGGTAGGGCTCGGTCACGCCCTTCGTGATCAGGTCATCGACCAACACGCCCAGATAGGCTTCATCACGGCGCGGCAGCCAGGCATCTTCGCCCCGGCATTGCAGCGCAGCGTTGATGCCTGCAAACAGGCCCTGGGCCGCCGCCTCTTCATAACCGGTCGTGCCGTTGATCTGCCCGGCGAAGAACAGGCCCTTGACCGAACGGGTCTCGAAGCTGCTCTTGAGCTCGCGCGGATCGAAGTAGTCGTACTCGATGGCGTAGCCCGGCCGCAGGATGTGCGCGTTTTCCAGGCCGGGCATCGAGCGCACCAGCTGGTACTGGATGTCGAACGGCAGACTGGTCGAGATTCCGTTCGGGTAGTACTCGTTGGTCGTCAGGCCTTCGGGTTCCAGGAAGATCTGGTGGCTTTCCTTGTCGGCGAAGCGGTTGATCTTGTCTTCCACGCTCGGGCAATAGCGCGGACCGACGCCGTCGATCTTGCCGGTGAACATCGGGCTGCGGTCGAAGCCCGAGCGGATGATGTCGTGCGTGCGCGCGTTGGTATGGGTGATCCAGCAAGGCATCTGCCGCGGATGCATGTCCGTACGGCCCATGAAGCTGAACACCGGCATCGGCCCTGCCCCACCAGGCATGCCGTCGCCCGGCTGCTCGGTGCACTTCGAGAAATCGATGCTGCGGCCATCGAGCCGCGGCGGCGTGCCGGTCTTGAGGCGGCCCTGCGGCAGCTTCAGTTCCTTGAGACGCGCCGACAGGCTCACCGCCGGCGGATCGCCCGCACGACCCGCCTGATAGTTGTCCAAGCCGACGTGAATGCGGCCGTCAAGGAAAGTCCCCGCAGTGAGCACCACCGTGCGCGCACGGAAAGCAATACCCACCTGGGTGACGGCGCCCACCACGCGATCGCCCTCCACCATCAGGTCGTCGACCGCTTGCTGGAACAGGCTCAGGTTTGGCTGGTTCTCCAGGCGATGGCGAATGGCCGCCTTGTAGAGCACGCGGTCGGCCTGCGCACGCGTCGCACGCACGGCCGGGCCCTTGCTCGAATTGAGAATGCGGAACTGGATGCCGGCTTCGTCGGTGGCAATCGCCATCGCGCCGCCGAGCGCATCGACCTCTTTCACCAGGTGGCCCTTGCCGATGCCGCCGATCGAGGGGTTGCAGCTCATCTGCCCAAGCGTCTCGATGTTGTGGGAGAGCAGCAGCGTCTTGGCGCCCATGCGCGCGGCGGCGAGCGCGGCTTCGGTGCCGGCGTGGCCACCGCCGACGACGATCACGTCGAATTCTTCGGGGTACAGCATTTGGAATGGGGGCGCACAACTGACGCGTGCGCGGCGCAAAAGGGGCACCGATTTTAATCGCCGGTGCCGTCTCGCGCCCGCTGTGTGGACAAGCTAGAGGGCCATGCCAAATCAGCCCCGAATACCCACAATAACTAGATAGATTGCTATAGATTTTATAGCAAACAAATCCCGTCAGCCGGTGACTTCTTCCACCTGGACCACCGGCACGGGCTTCTCTATGCCCACCAGCTCACCCGAGGGCGGCGGCGGCTTCGGCGGCTCGAGGCTTTCGTCCTGCAGTTCGCGGATCACGAGCTTCTTGTCGGTCATGCGCACGTTGCCGAAGATCGTGCAGAACGCCACGTCCTTCGCGTCGCGTCCCGTGCCCACGCGCACCAGCCGGTCGACCGGTGCCATGCGGGTGGGGTCGAACAGCACCCACTGCCCGCCCAGCCAAGCCTCGAACACGGCGTGGAAATCCTGAGGCGGCTCGTCGAACCACACATAGCCCACCACCAGCCGCGCCGGAATGTTGAGTGCACGGCAGAAGGTGATGCCCAGGTGCGCGAAGTCGCGGCACACGCCGGCGCGTTCCACGAACACCTCGCGCGCGGTAGTGGTCGAGTCGCTGCTGCCCGGCTCGTAGGCGATGCTTTCGTGGATCCAGTCGACGATCGCCTGCACCCGGCCGATGCCCGGGGGCAGGTCGCCGAAGAGCTGCTGCGCGCAGCGCGACATCAGGTCCGATTCGCAGTAGCGCGTGGGCATCATGTAGTGCAGGACTTCGTCCGGCACCTCGTTCACCGGCACTTCGCGAAGATCGGGCGGCACCAACACATGTGCGCGCTGCACCGTGGCCTTGTAGCTGATCTTCAGCGGGCCGGGCTTCGCGTCGAAGCGGATGAAGCGATTGCCGCTGCCTTCGTCGCAGAACACCTGCATCTCGGTCGGCGGCTCGATGGTCAGTTCCTCGCTGACCAACGCCTGCGCGCCCGCCCGCGCCGCCTCGATGTTGAGCAGCATGTGCGCCGGCGCGACGACCTCGTAGTCGAGCTGCGCGTCGATGTGGGAGATGTGCATGGGTTTCTCTTCAGGTGCGTCGTCGACGCGAACGGTGTTCGGGCAATTGCCAGTGAGCCTGCGTCACGAGCAGCACACGCAGCACGCGATGCGCCGGACTCTGCAGAAGCCAGCCCAGCGACCGCGCCTGCGGCCACCGGGGTTTGTTGCGCAGCATGGGTCAGTCCAGCGCTTTCTTCACGGCACCCACCCCCAGAGCCGCCAGCACCACGAACAGCACCGCCAGCACCAGGAACAGGCCGAACAGCAGCTTGGCAATGCCGGCAGCGCCAGCGGCCACGCCACCGAAGCCCAACAGGCCGGCCACCAGGGAGATGACGGCAAAAATGATCGCGTACTTCAACATTCAAGACTCCTTCAGCGGTGCCTTGCCCGCCGTGCGCAGGAGCTTAGAAACCGCCGTGGCGGCGCCCGATAGTCGCCTCGCGCAAGCCGCCGTAGGACAAAAACGCGACGCCGCCAAACCCGCTAGCATCCGCCGTGGTCTCCCAGAACAATCACACCTCGCCAATCCATTGGAGTTATTTCGAATGAAGCTGTATTACTCGCCGGGCGCCTGCTCGCTGTCTCCCCACATCGCCATGCACGAAGCCGGTCTCGCCTTCGAGCCCGTGCTGGCAAGCACCAAGAGCCACAAGCTGCAAGACGGCACCGACTACTACGGCATCAACCCGCTGGGCTACGTGCCGATGCTCGAACTCGACGACGGCACCCGCCTGCGCGAAGGCCCGGCCATCCTGCAGTACATCGCCGACCTCGCTCCCACCAAGAACCTCGCGCCAGCCGCCGGCACCATGCAGCGCTACCGCCTGCAGGAATGGCTGACCTTCATCGGCACCGAGATCCACAAGGGCTTCAGCCCGCTGTTCAACCCGGCCATGCCGGAAGAAGCCAAGAACATCGCCAAGGAAAAGCTGGCCTCGCGCTTCAAGTGGCTCGAAAGCGAGCTGGCCGGCAAGCAGTACCTGATGGGCGACACCTTCAGCGTGGCCGACGGCTACCTGTTCACCGTCACCAACTGGTCCAAGCCCACCGGCGTGGATATCTCGGGCTACCCCAACCTGCAGGCCTGGCACGCGCGTGTCGGCGCCCGCCCCGCGGTGCAGGAAGCAATGAAGGCTGAAGGCCTTCTGAAGTAAGCCGAAGAACGCAGAAGAAGCAACACGGCCGGGCGACTCCCAGGGAAAACCCGGCCTGCTTTCAGCCACAAGCCGCATGCCGCGGCTTTTTTTTCGGGCCACTCTCAGGGCATCGCTTCAGAAGAAGACAGAAGCCCCGAAGAAGGAACCGCGCCATGCCCGAAACCCCTCCACCCGTCGAACTGCGCGAAGAGATGCGCGGGCCCGTCATGTGGCTCACCATCGAGCGCGAAGAGCGCCGCAACGCCATCAGCGGCGCCGTGCTCGCCGGCCTGGGCGATGCGCTTCGCCGCGCCAACGACGACAGCGCGGTGCGCGCCGTGGTCATCACCGGTGCCGGCACGCGCGCCTTCTGCGCGGGCGCCGACCTGCAGACCGGCTCTTCCTTCAAGTTCGACTACGCCGCGCCCTACCAGGGCTTCGCCAACCTGTTCCGCCAGGCCCGCCAATCCACCGTGCCGCTGATCGCGCGCGTCAACGGCGCCTGCATGGCCGGCGGCATGGGGCTCATGGCGATGTGCGACATGGCCGTGGCCGGCAGCCATGCCGTGTTCGGCCTGCCAGAGGTGAAGGTCGGCCTCTTCCCCGCGCAGGTGCTCAGCGTGCTCGGCGGCCTGCTGCCGCGCCGCGTGCTGGCCGAGATGTGCATCACCGGCGAGCCCATCACCGCCGCGCAGGCGCTCGGCCTCGGGCTCGTCAACCGCGTGAGCGACGACGTCGACGAGAGCGTCGACTGGCTGCTCGGCCGCATGCTCGACAAATCGCCCGCCGCCATCCGGCGCGGCCTCTACACCATGAAGAAGATCGAGACCATGGCCTTCGAGGAATCGATGGCCTTCACCGAAAGCCAGATCGGCCTGTTCGCCCTGACCGAGGACGCGGCCGAAGGGCAACTCGCCTTCCGCGAGAAACGCAAGCCACGGTGGAGCGGCCGATGAACGACAAACAACGCATCGTCCGCATCGGCGGCGCCTCGGGCTTCTGGGGCGACAGCAGCGTCGGCGCGCCGCAGCTCGTGCGCAGCGGGCAGATCGACTACCTCGTGTTCGACTACCTGGCCGAACTCACGATGTCGATCCTCGCGGGCGCGCGGCTCAAGAAACCCGAGCTGGGCTACGCGACCGACTTCGTCTCGGTGGCGATGAAAGCGGTGCTGAAGGACGTCGTGAAACAGGGCATCCGCGTGGTGAGCAACGCAGGCGGCGTGAACCCCCAAGGCTGCGCCGACGCATTGGCGGCACTCGCCGCCGAACAAGGCATCGCGCTGAAGATCGCGGTGGTGAGCGGCGATGACGTGTCCCCCCTGCTGCCGCAGCTGCGCCAGTCGCAAACGCCGGTGCGCGAACTGCAGAGCGGCGCCGCGCTGCCGGAACGCGTGCTCACCGCCAACGCCTACCTGGGCGCACGGCCGATACAGGCCGCGCTCGATGCCGGCGCGCAGGTGGTCATCACCGGCCGCTGCGTCGATTCGGCCGTCACGCTGGGCGTGCTCATGCATGAATTCAAATGGCGGCCGAGCGACTTCGACCTGCTCGCCGCCGGCAGCCTCGCCGGCCACATCATCGAATGCGGCTGCCAGGCCACCGGCGGCCTGCACACCGACTGGGACACCGTGCCCGATTGGCCGAACATCGGCTATCCCATCGTGGAATGCAGCGCCGACGGCAGCTTCGTCGTGACCAAGCCCGCGGGCACCGGCGGCAAGCTCACGCCCGCCGTGGTGGGCGAGCAGATGCTCTACGAAATCGGCGACCCCGCCGCCTACCTGCTGCCCGACGTGGTGGCCGATTTCACGCAGGTGCGCATCGCGCAGGCCGGCGAGCACCGGGTGCGCGTGCACGGCGCGCGCGGCCATGCGCCGACCGCGAGCTACAAGGTCAGCGCCACCTACGTCGACGGCTTCAGGACGTCGGCGCAACTCACCATCGTGGGCTTCGACGCGGTGGCCAAGGCCCGGCGCACCGGCGAGGCGATCCTCGCGCGCACGGGCGCGCTGTTCGAGCAGAGCGGCTTCGGTCCCTACAGCGCGACGCATCTCGAGGTGCTGGGCGCGGAGTCGTGCTACGGCCCGCATGCCCAGGCCCTGCAGACGCGCGAGGCGGTGCTGCGGCTCGCGGTGACGCATCCGCGCAAGGAGGCGCTGGAGCTGTTCGCGCGCGAAGTGGCGCCCGCCGGCACCTCGTGGGCACCGGGCACCACGGGCGCGGGAGGCGGGCGCGCGTCGGTTTCGCCGTCGATACGGCAGTACGCGTTCCTGCTCGACAAATCGATGGTCGAGGCAGGCGTGACCATCGACGGTGAACGCATCGACCTGCCCCGCACCGAAACACCACCGTCGCCCACCTTACCCGTCCGACAGCCTGCCAGAGCCGAACAAACGACGACGACGCCAGCGCAGGACACCGTCGAAGTACCCCTGATCCGCCTGGCCTGGGCCCGCAGCGGCGACAAGGGCGACACCTCGAATATCGGCGTCATCGCGCGCCACCCCGCACTGCTCGAACTGCTGCGCGAACAGCTGAGCGAGGCGCGCGTCGCCGAGTGGCTTTCCCACCTCGTCAAGGGTCGCGTCACGCGCTACGACGTGCCGGGCATCGGCGCCTTCAACTTCGTCTGCGAACAGGCGCTGGGCGGCGGCGGCATGGCCTCGCTGCGCAACGACCCGCTCGGCAAGGGCATGGGGCAGATCCTGCTCGCCATGCCCCTGCGCGCGAGCCCGGCGTTGCTGGCGCTGCTTGCATAGCATCAATCCGGACAACCGTACGGCAGCAGGGTTGAGGCCGGGCGCTTAGCCTTGCGCCTGTTTCAACTTTGCCTCCAACCACACGATGTCCACCCTCTTCGACCCCGTCCAGGCCGGCGACCTCAAGCTCGCCAACCGTATCGTGATGGCGCCGCTGACGCGCAATCGCTCGCCCAACGCCATTCCGCCCGACATCGCCGCCACCTACTACGCCCAGCGCGCCACCGCCGGCCTGCTCATCACCGAGGCCACCGCCATCAGCCACCAGGGCCAGGGCTACTCCGACGTGCCCGGCCTCTACGGCACCGAGCAGCTCGACGCCTGGAAGCGCGTGACCGACGCCGTGCACGCCAAGGGCGGCAAGATCGTCGTGCAGCTGTGGCACGTGGGCCGCGTCTCGCACACCGAACTGCAACCCGGTGGCGGCAAGCCCGTGGCGCCCTCGGCCATCACCGCCAAGACCAAGACCGTGCTCATCAAGGACGGCGTGCCGACCTTCGTCGAGACCTCCGAGCCGCGCGCGCTCGACGCCGGCGAACTGCCGGGCATCGTGCACGCCTATGCGGTGGCCGCACGCAGCGCGGTCGAGACGGCCGGTTTCGATGGCGTCGAGATCCACGGCGCCAACGGCTACCTGCTTGACCAGTTCCTGAAGGACGGCAGCAACAAGCGCACCGACGACTACGGCGGCAGCATCGAGAACCGCGCCCGCCTGCTGCTGGAGACCACCCGCGCCGTGGTCGACGCGGTCGGCGGCGGCAAGACCGGCATCCGCCTGTCGCCCGTCACGCCCGCCAACGACGCGCACGACAGCGACCCGCAGCCGCTGTTCACATACGTGGTGAAGCAGCTCGCGCAGCTCAACCTGGCCTACATCCACATCATCGAAGGCGCCACCGGCGGCCCGCGCGAAATCGAAGACCGCCCCTTCGACTACGAAGCCCTCAAGGCCGCCTACCGCGAAGCCGGCGGCAAGGGCGCGTGGATGGTCAACAACGGCTACGACCGCCCGCTGGCCGAAGAAGCGGTGAAGGAAGGCGACGACCTCGTGGCCTTCGGCAAGCCCTTCATCTCGAACCCCGACCTGGTGCGCCGCCTGCGCGAGAACGCACCGCTGAACGAACTGGACAAGGCCACCATGTACGGCGGCGGCGCCAAGGGCTACACGGACTACCCGGCGCTGGCCTGAGTCCCGCTGGTCGGTCCTTCCACGGCCCGTGCAATCCGTTGGCGTGCACGGGCCGATTTGCGCGTGCGCCCGCCAGCCCGTACGCTTGGCGCTCGCGCCGCGGGCCTTTCGCCTTCTCTTTCTCCCCGCCGCGCGCACATCCATGGCCCACATCGAACACAAACTCGCCGCGCTCGGCCTCGTGCTGCCACCCACCATCACGCCGCCACCGGGTGTGGTGCTGCCCTTTGCCTTCGTGCGCGTGCTGGGCCGGCGCGCCTTCATCTCGGGCCACGGGCCGCTCAATGCCGATGGCACCATCGCCACGCCGCTCGGCAAGCTGGGCCGCGAGCTCACGGTCGAACAGGGGTATGCGGCCGCACGGCTCACCGCGCTTGCGATGCTCGGCAGCCTGCAGCGTGCCATCGGCGATCTCGACCGCATCACCGCATGGACGCGGGTGTTCGGCATGGTGGCCTCGGCACCTGGCTTCGACAGGCAGCCGGCCGTGATCAACGGCTTCTCCGACCTGATCCTCGAGCTCTTCGGCCCGGCAATCGGCATGCATGCGCGCAGCGCCGTGGGCATGGCGGAACTGCCGTTCAACATCCCGGTGGAGATCGAAGGCGAGGTGGAGTTCGAGCCGTGAACGACAGACGCTGGACCCTTCGGCGCGCCGATGCGGCCGATGCCGCTTCCATCACCGAATGCGCTGTGGAAGCCTTTCGCCACTACATTCCGCGCCTTGGCCTCACGCCGTTGCCGATGACCAGGGACTACGGAGTTGCCATCGAAAATGCGCAGGTCTGGGTCGCCACGCAAGACGCACAGACCGTCGCCGCGCTGGTGCTCGACGTCACCGAAGAAGGCTTCCTGATCGACGTGATCGCGGTGCGCCCGCAGCACCAGGGCACGGGCGTCGGCCGCGCGCTGCTGGAGCTGGCGGAACGCGAAGCGATGCGGCAGGGCCATGATTCGATCTACCTCTTCACCAACGAGAAGATGACCGAGAACCGCGCGCTCTACGAGCGCATCGGGTACGTCGAGTACAAGCGCCTCGCGCTCGAACAACGCACCCGCGTGTTCCTGCGCAAGCCATTGAGATGAGCATTGCCATGCAGCTCGAACGCATCCATCACGCCGCCATCATCTGCGCCGACTACGCGGTGTCCAGGCACTTCTACACCGAGGTGCTGGGCCTGCGCGTGGTCGCCGAAAACCATCGCGCCGCACGCGATTCATACAAGCTCGACCTGGCCCTGCCCGATGGCTCGCAGATCGAACTCTTCTCCTTTCCCGGCGCACCCGCGCGCCTCACGCGACCAGAGGCGCAGGGCCTGCGGCATCTGTCTTTCGAAGTGCACGACGTGCAGGCCGCCGCCGATGAACTCACGGCGCAGGGCATTGCCGTGGAACCGCTGCGCACCGACGAGTACACCGGTCGTCGCTTCACCTTCTTCGCCGATCCCGACGGCCTGCCGCTGGAGCTCTACGAAGCCGCACCCGCCGAAGAGCTCGATGCGCTGCTGCTGAAACTCGAAGGCGCATTGCACCTGCGCGAGGTGCGCGCGAACGCCGCACAGCTCGAAGAACTGCTCGACGACGGCTTCCATGAACTCGGCGTGTCGGGCGAAACATGGACGCGGCCCGCCATCATCGAAGCGCTGCGCGACGAGACTTTTTCGCGGCGCACGATGACGGACTTTCGCGTGCTGCGCATGGCGCCCGACGTGGCGCTGGTCACCTACCGCGTGCACCGCGAAGCCATTCCCGAAAGGCCCGCCGCGGATTCACTGCGCAGCTCGCTGTGGCGACGGCGGCATGGCCGCTGGCGCATGGCGTTCCACCAGGGCACGCCGCTCTCGCGCTGAGCGAACGCGCGGCGGAGCGGGTCGGTTCAGGCCACTTCGCCGAACGCCACGCTCACGCGCAGGCCGGTCGGCTCGGCGACTTCGAGCCGCAGCTCGGCGCCCAGCAGCTCCGCATAGCGCGACACGATCGACAGCCCCAGCCCCGAGCCCTGCCCCAGCTTCTCGCCGGCCGGGCCCTGCGCCCAGCGCTGCATCAGGTCGCGCTGCGCTTCGATCGGAATGCCCGGTCCGTCGTCGATCACGCTCAGCGTGCGGCCCGCCAGCTCGACCGTGATGGTGCTCCCGCCATAGCGCAGCGCGTTGTCGATCAGGTTGTCGAGGATGCCCTCCACCAGCGCCTCGTTGGCATACACCACCACGCCGTCGTCGAGGCCGCGCGCGCCGAGGTCGACGCCGCGCGCATCGGCGCGCGCGAGGTGGCGCAGCACCGTCTGCTCGGCCAGCACGTCGAGCCGCACCGGCACGCGCTTGAGTTCGGTGCGCGCCTCTTCGGCCAGCGCCAGCGCGAGCAGCTGGTCGATCAGGTGGCTCGCCCGCGCCTGCCGTTCGGACACGCGCTCGAGCTGCTCGCGCCACACGTTGGTGTCGTGCTGCGCAAGGCCGTATTCGGCCAGCGCGCGAATGCCCGCCAGCGGCGTGCGCAGCTCGTGCGCCACGTTGCCCACGAACTCGCGCTGCGCCTGCACGCTCTGGCCCAGGCGTTCGAACAGCGAATTGACCGCATTGCCCAGGCGCTGGAGCTCGCGCGAGGTCTGCGCCACCTGCACCGGCGACAGGTCGTGCACGTCGCGGCGGTCGAGCGCGCGCTGCAGGTCGCCCAAGGGCCGCAGGTCGCTGCGAATGCCGTACCAGAGCCAGATCGCGAGCAGCACCAGCAGCAGGATCTGTGGTGCCAGCGCATAGCCGAGCAGCTGGCGCACCAGCGCGGTCCGGCTCAGCGTGGTCTGCGCAATGATCACGCGGTAGGGCATGCTGAGGTCGGGCTCGGCGTCATGCTCGAGTACCACCGCGCGCAACGCGCTGCCTTCGTAGTCGATGTCGGAGAAGCGGTAGCGCGAGCCGTCCATAGGCAGCGGCGCGCTCAGGCCGGACTGGCCCGAGATCAGCGTGCCGTCGAGCCGCTGCACCGCGAAGTACACCTTGTCGACCTGGTCGAACAGCACCGTGGCCACTTCGCGCGGGGTCAGCAGCAGCTCGATGCCGCGTTCGCCGGCTTGCACGTTGGCCGACAGCGCATACGCGTCGTCGAGCATGCCGCGGTCGAAGGCCTGCTCCGAAAAATAGTTGGCGATGACCAGCGCGATGACGGCACCCACCATCCACGTGAGCGCCAGCGGCACCAGCACGTTGCGCAGCACGCGCCGCGTGAGCGAAGGCGCGCGCTGCGTGGCCTGTTGCTGTTCTGCGGTCTCGCCGGTCACGCTCGGATCACGCCTCGGCTTCGAGCAGGTAGCCGATGCCGCGCAGCGTGCGGATGCTCGCGCCGGTGCCCTGCAGCTTCTTGCGCAGGCGCGAGATGAAGGCCTCGAGCGCGTTGTCGCCGAGCGATTCGTCGAAGCTCGAGAGCTTGTCGGACAGCGCACGCTTGCTCACGGTGCGGCCGGGCGGGCTCATGAGCTCCCACAGCACTTCGAACTCGCGCGCAGGCAGGTCGAGCGGACCGCTGTTGGTGGAGAAGCGGCGTGCCTTGCGGTCGAGCTTGAGCTGGCCCAGCAGCACGATGTCTTCGGTGCCCTTGGCGCGGCGCACCAGCGCGCGCAGGCGGGCTTCGACTTCGGCCAGGTCGAAGGGCTTGCCGAGGTAGTCGTCGGCGCCGGCGTCGAGGCCGGCAATGCGCTCTTCGGTCCGGCCGCGCGCGGTCAGCACCAGCACCGGCGTGCGGTCGCCGCGCGCGCGTGCCTGGCGCAGCGCGGTGAGGCCGCTGGCCAGCCCGCTGGTGGGGCTGGCAGTGGCCGGCAGGTTGAGGTCGAGCAGCACCGCATCGAAGGGCTGCACGCGCCAGAGATGGTCGGCATCTTCGACGTTGGTCGAAACGTCGACCCGGTGGCCCGCGTCCGCAAGGCTGCGGACCATGACATCGCGCAGAACGGCGTCATCTTCGACAAGCAGAATTCGCATGGTGTTTGAATGGTTGGGGGTAATCTGCCCTTGCGAATGACGGGTCAGCAGCCGGTCAGTCGCTCCAGCGATAAACGCAACATGAGCATACGACAGCAATATGAACCACGGGCCATTTTCATGGCCGGCGCAACACGATGAGTGCGCGCGAACCCTCCGATCAGCTGAGCGTGGTGCCTCCCGAGGTGCAACGCACCGCCGTGGTCCTGCTGCATGGCCTGTGCAGCACGCCTGACGAGTTGCTGACCGTGCAATCGGCACTGCGCAGCCGCGGCTACCCGGTGCATCCGCTGTCGATAGAGGGTTACTCGTTCGATGCCGCCGCGCCGCTGCAGCATGCCGCGCCGTTCGAACGCTGGATCGATGCCATACAGGCCGAGGTCAAGGCGCTGCGCGCGCAGCACGACCGCGTGATGCTCATCGGCATTTCCGCCGGCTCATCGCTCGCGCTGGGCGCGGCCATCCGATGCGGCGCGGACGTCGACGCGCTGGTGCTCATGTCGACCACGCTGCGCTTCGACGGCTGGGCCATTCCGCGCACGCAGTTCCTGCTGCCGCTGGCCTTCTACACGCCGCTGGGCCGGCTGTGGCAATACCGCGAGCGCCCGCCCTACGGCGTGAAGAACGAACGCGTGCGCGCCTGGATCGAGCGCGAGCTGCGCCACCGCAAGGTGTCGCGCGCGGGCAGCTCGGTCATCGGCGTGGGCCACCTGCGCGAACACGACCGCCTCATCCGCCACGTGCGCCGCAACCTCAACAGCGTGCAATGCGACAACGTGCTCGCACTGCATGCCCAGCAGGACGAAGTGGCCAGCGTGGCCAACCTCGACATCCTCGCGCGCGGCCTGCGGTGCCGCGCATTCCGCACGGTGGTGGTCGCGAACAGCTACCACATGATCACAATCGACAACGACCGTCAACAGGTGGTACGTGAAACAGTGTCTTTTGCCGACGCCGTGGCCCATGGCACGATGCCCGAGCATCCCCTGTACGCCTGATCTGCCTGCCCACGCCTGAAAGGAAAGCATCCCCATGTCTTATTCCGACGCCTCTTCGCCCACCTTCAACAGCATCGCGACGATCCTCGAGACCGACTTCAAGGTCGAGCGCTCAGCCATCTCGCCCGCCACCGCGCTGTCCGACCTCGGCCTCGATTCGCTCGCGCTGATGGAGTTCGTCTTCGCGGTCGAAGACGCCTTCCACCTGCGCATTCCCGAAGACCGCCTCGACCCGCGCGAAGCCGGCATCACGCTGCAGCGCCTGTGCGAAGTGATCGACGCGGAAAGCAGCGGCACCGCCGCCGCCAGGCCCGCGCAACCGGCCGAAGTCCCGGCATGAGCAGCGGAGCCGCCCACGCCGTGCTCGCCGCTTCGGCAGCGCGCGCCGCATCCGCGCCGGTGCGCGTGAGCGGCCTCGGTTTCATCACGCCCATCGGCCGCACCGTCGAGGACTTCGACGACGCCCTGTTCGCCGGCCGCTCTGCGGTTCGCGCGCAGAAGCTCGAGATCAAGGGCATGGACACGATGGAGCTTGCCGTCGCCGCCTGCGATTTCGAATCGAACGGCGTGCGCAGCACCTCGCGCCTGCCGCTGGACCGCGGCACGGCCATGGCCCTGGCCGCCGCACAGGACGCCGCCGCCGAAGCCAGGCTCGACCTGGAGACCATCGACCGCGACCGCCTTGGCATCTTCTGGGGCAGCGGCCTGGCCGGCGCCGGCACCTTCGACAGCACCACCAGCGCGCTCTACGGCGAACAGCGCCGCATGCGCCCGACGACCGTGCTCACCGTGATGCCCAACGCCGCCGTGGCGGAGCTCGCGCTGCACTTCGGCGCTCGCGGCTCGGCCATCGCCTACGCCTGTGCCTGCGCCTCGTCGGCCGTGGCCATCGGCGAAGCCATGCGCGCCATCCGCGGCGGCTGGATCGACGTCGCCATCGTCGGCGGCCATGACGCCATGCTCACGCCCGGCGTGATGGCCAGCTGGCACGCGATGCGCGTGATGGCGCCGCCGCCGGCCGACGCGCCCTCCTCCGCCTGCCGCCCGTTCTCCGGCGACCGCGCGGGCTTTGCCATCGGCGAAGGCGCGGCCGCGCTGGTGCTCGAATCCAAAGCGCACGCGGCCGCCCGCGGCGCCGGTGCCGCGCCCTTCGTGCTCGCCGGCTACGCCACCAACTGCGACGGCACGCACATCACCAACCCCGACACCGCCGGCCAGGTGCGCGCCATGCGCGCCGCGCTGCGCGACGCCGGCATCGAAGCCTGCGACGTGGGCCACATCAACGCCCACGGCACCGCCACATCGGCCGGCGACGCCGCCGAGGCGGCATCGATCCGCGAAGTGTTCGGCAAGGCCACGCCGGTGAGCGCCACCAAGGCCATCCACGGCCACGTGCTCGGCGGCGGCGGCGCCATCGAACTCATCGCGGCGCTGCGCGCACTGGCCCGGGAGGCACTGCCGCCCATCGCCAACCTGCAGACACCGGACGCCGCCTTCGACCTGGATTTCGTCCAGGGCGAGGCGCGCGAGGCCAAGGGAATCCGCTATGCGCTGTCCAATTCCTTCGCTTTCGGCGGCACGAACGCGGTCATCGTGGCCGGCCGCGCGTCGGAACGCTGAAGATTCGCTGAGCACTTCCTGAAAAATCGAACGCGGTGCATCGGCTGGTCGTCTTCGTCGTGCCCGTGTTCGCGCTGCTCATGGCGTGCGAGTTCGCCTGGGGCTGGCTCAAGCGGCGCAACACCTACCGTTTCAGCGACACGCTCGGCAGCCTGAGCCAGGGCCTGCTGAGCCAGGCGCTCGCGGTCTGCACCCAGCTTTTCCAGATCGGCCTGTACGCGATGGTCTATCCGTTCGTCGCGATCTGGACCCGGCCGGACTTCTGGGACAGCGCCATCGGCTGGATCCTGGCCGTGGTGCTGTTCGACTTCTTCGACTACTGGCTGCACCGCGCGGGCCATGAGTCCGCCGTGTTCTGGGCCGCGCACTCGGTGCACCACCAGAGCCAGCAGTTCAACTTCTCCACCGCGCTGCGGCAGGAAAGCACCGTGGCCTTCCTGGGCTGGGCCTTCTACCTGCCGATGGCGGTGGTCGGCGTGCCGCCCGAGCAGTTCGGCCTTGCGGGGCTGATCGTGCTGGTCTACCAGTTCTGGATCCACACCGAGCACATCGGCAAGCTCGGCTGGTTCGACCGGGTGTTCTCGTCGCCGTCCAACCACCGCGTGCACCACGCGGTGAACGACGGCTACGTCGACCGCAACTACGGCGGCATGCTGGTGATATGGGACCGCATGTTCGGCACCTTCGCCGAAGAAACCGAACGCTGCGTGTACGGCACGCGCAAGGCGCTCGCGAGCTTCGATCCGCTGCGCGCCATCGTCGGACCCTATGCGCCGCTGCTGCGCGACGCCTGGCACACGCGGCGCTGGCAGGACAAGATCGCCGTGTGGTTCAAGCCGCCGGGCTGGCGGCCGGCCGACGTGGCGGCACGCTTTCCGGAGGCACCGTTTTCCCTGGAAGAAGCCATGCGCATCCACGACCCCCGACTGACGCGTGCGCAGGTCGCTTCGGCCGCGCTCCACTTCTCATGCTGGGTCGGCGTGACGCTGGCATTCCTGTGGCGCGCCGACGACCTGGCCTTCCAGACCGGACTGGCGCTGCTCGCGCTGGCGGTCGGCGGCTTCTGGTCCATCGGCGCGGTGCTCGATTCGAAACTGCGCCTGCGCTGGGCCTGGTGCGCGCAGGCCGCGTTGCTGGCGGTCTCGGCGGCACTGCTCGCCAGCTGAAGGGCGCACCGCGCCCACTGGCTATGCTCGGCGCTTCCATCGCTCCGAAGCAGGCAAGAAAACACCATGCGCAGGCTCGCCACTCCTGAAGACATCGACACCGTCTTCGCCCTCTACATGCACGAGAAGGTCGTGCCCTACCTGGGCTACGACCCGATGCCGCTGGAAGACTTCCGCGACATCTACCGGCAACTGCTCGATGGCCGCGATTTCTTCGTCTACGAGCGCGGCGGACGCATCGCGGGCTTCTATCGCGCCGCGCGCTACCCCGGTCGAGTGCGGCACGTCGCCAGCCTCGGCACGCTCGCGGTCGATCCCGCGTTGCACGGCCAGGGCATTGCGCTGGCGATGGTGACCGACGCCATCGACCGGCTCAGGTCGGCCGGCGTCAAGCGCATCGAGCTCATCGTCGAAAGCGACAACGCGCCGGCGCTGCGCTTCTACGAAAAGCTCGGCTTCGAGCGCGAAGGCACGCTGCGCAAGTTCTACAAGCGCGCCGGCGACGCGGAGGCCATCGACGACCACGTCATGGCGCTGCTCATCGATTGAAAAAGCTGCGTCAAGGCTTCCAGCGCCGCAGCAGCAGCGCATTGGCCATCACGCTCACGCTCGACAGCGCCATCGCCGCGCCGGCCACCACCGGGCTCAGCAGGCCGAAGGCCGCGAGCGGAATGCCGGCCACGTTGTAGGCAAAGGCCCAGAACAGGTTCTGCCGGATCTTCGAGACCGTGCGGCCCGAGAGTTCGAAGGCCTGCGCCACCAGCGCAAGGTCGCCGCGCATCAGCGTGATGCCGGCGGCTTCCATGGCCACGTCGGTGCCGCCACCCGAAGGCGCCATCGCGATGCCGACATCGGCCGCCGCCAGCGCGGGCGCGTCGTTGGCGCCGTCGCCGACCATGGCCACCACGTGTCCGTTCTTTCTCAGGGCGGCGACCTGCGCGGCCTTGTCGGCCGGCAGCACGTCGGCGCGGACATCTCCCGCGGCAATACCCAGCCGCGCCGCCATCGCTTGCGCGGCGCGCAGGTTGTCGCCCGAGATCATCACCACGCGCAGGCCGCGCGCACGCAGGGTGCGAATGGCTTCGGCGGCCTGCGGCTTGGGTTCGTCGGCAAAAGCCAGCAGCGCCTGCACATGCGCCGCGCCGGCCTCGTCGAAACGCAGCAGCGCGGAGACCGTTGCGCCCTTGGCCTGCAGGCGATCGACATCCGCCGCTTCGGGCATGGCGTCGAGTTCGCGGCACCAGCGCAGGCTGGCAATGGCCCAGGTGGCGCCGTCCACATCGCCACGCACGCCGCGGCCCGGCATGGCCTGCATCGCGCTCAACGCCGGAGCCTGCAGATTGCGCTGTGCGGCAGCGGCCAGCACCGCCTTCGCGAGCGGATGCTCGCTGCCGCCTTGCAGGCTGGCAGCGACCGCCAGCAACTCGTCTTCTGCCTCGATGGCACCGGCCACCGGCAGCAATTCGGTCAACACGGGACGGCCCAGCGTCAGCGTGCCTGTCTTGTCGAAGGCGACCGTGTCGACGCGGTGGGCGATTTCAAGCGCGCGCGCATCCTTGATGAGGATGCCGTGCTTTGCCGCCACCCCGGTGCCGGCCATCACCGCCACCGGCGTCGCGAGACCGAGGGCACACGGGCAAGCGATGACCAGCACCGCCACCGCATGGATGAGTGCCGTCTCGATGCCCGCGCCCGCAAGCAGCCAGCCAGCCAGCGTGACGAGCGCGATCACCAGCACCACCGGCACGAACACGGCCGCGACCTTGTCCACCAGCCGCTGGATCGGCGCCTTCGCCGCCTGCGCGTCTTCGACCAGCCGGATGATGCGCGCGAGCACGCTCTCGGCACCCACCGCGCTCACCTCGATCACCATGCGGCCGTCGCCGTTCACGGCGCCGCCCGTCAATGCATCGCCGGGGCCCTTCGGCACGGGCAGCGGCTCGCCGGTGAGCATCGACTCGTCGACTTCGGACTGCCCCTCGACCACGCGCGCATCCGCCGGCACGCGTTCGCCGGGCCGCACCACCAGGTGGTCGCCGACCATCACTTCGGCCAGCGGCACATCGCTTTCCTTGCCACGCGCGCCGACCAGGTGGGCGACCTCGGGGCGCAACTGCTGCAGCGCACGGATGGCCGACGTGGCTTGGCGCTTGGCGCGCGCCTCGAGCCACTTGCCGAGCAGCACCAGCGTGATCACCACGGCCGAAGCCTCGAAATACAGATGCGGCATTTCTCCGTGGCCGGCATGCTCTCCGGCGGCCGCGCGCCACCACAGCCACAGCGACAACCCGAAGGCCGCGCTGGTGCCCAGCGCCACCAGAAGATCCATGTTGCCGGTGCGTGCCTTCGCGGCATGCCAGCCCGCGCGGTAGAAGCGCGCGCCGAGCCAGAACTGCACCGGCGCGGCAAGCAGCAGCTGCACCCAGGGCGGCAGCATCCAGTCTTGCCCGAACGGGCTGCCGACCATCGGCGCCATCAGCGGAATCGACAGCAGCAGGCCGGCGGCAACCGGGCCGAAGCCGTGCCAGGGCGACAGCGCCGCGGCTTCGTCGGCCGCGCTTGCCGCCACGCGCGGTTCGTAGCCCGCGGCACGCACCGCGCGGCGCACGCGCAGGTCGATGTCGTCGCCCGGCGCTGCCACGATCCGCGCCGATTCGGTCGCGAGGTTCACGCTCACGTCCTGCACGCCGGGTACGTTCTTGAGCGCGCGCTCGACACGCATCACGCATGAAGCGCAGGTCATGCCGCCGACCGAGAGGTCCAGCGTGGTCCGGGGTTGCTGCAGTGAATTTTCCATGTGCCAAGGCTAAAGCCTCACACCGTGGCAAGGTCAAGCGGATACTTTCAGAACCCCTTCGCTGGACATTGACATCGTGAGAGGGTTCAGACTTGCATCCTCTTCCCGATCATTTCAACAGGAGCAAAGACGATGAGCCAGAAATTCCAGGTCACGGGCATGAGCTGCGGCCACTGCGTGAACGCGGTGCAGAACGCCGTGCAGACGGTCGACCCCGAAGCGCAGGTGACGGTGGATCTCCCCACCGGCCACGTCGACGTGCTGAGCGACCAGCCGCGCAAGGACATCGTGGCCGCGATCGAGAACGCGGGCTACGCCGTCCAGCAATGACAGGCCACGTCGCCATCGGCGAAGCGGCGCAGCGCTCCGGCGTGTCGGCCCGCATGGTCCGGCACTACGAAGGCCTGGGCCTGCTGCCGGCGGTGGCACGCACCGAGAGCGGCTACCGCCAGTACGACGACGCCGACATCCACACGCTGCGCTTCATCAAGCGCTCGCGCGACCTCGGCTTCTCGATGGAGGAAATCTCGGAGCTGGTGGGGCTGTGGCACAACCGCCGGCGCGCCAGCGCGAGCGTGAAGCGCATCGCCGAAAAGCACCTCGGCGAACTCGAACAGCGCATTGCCGACATGCAGTCGATGCGCAACACGCTGGCCCACCTGGTCCACTGCTGCCACGGGGACGCCAGGCCGGATTGCCCGATCCTCGACGACCTGGGCAAGCCCTAGCAAACGCTCTCTTCCAGAAACACCGCGGAACCGGCTTTGCCGGGCCGCCGGTGTTGCCCCCGGCGAGGGGGGAGGAGAAGCGACACGAAGTGCGCGAAGCCTGGGGGAGCGCCCCAGTCAGGCGCCCCGCACCAGCGACAGCACCTTGCCCGCATCCAGCGTGCGGGCCTTCTCCTGGATGGCCGGCAGGTACTGCGTCTGCAGGCTCTGCCCTTCCTTCACCACGCCGGAGAACGCGTCCTTCAGCATCTGGGCCGACAGCGTGCGGCCGCCGGCGTAGTAGCGCTTGGCCACATGCCCCAGCGCATAGGTCGAGGCGAAGCTCATCCCCGAACTCACGGCCTGGTTGCCCAGCCCGCGCAACAGCCCGCCGCCCACCTTGCCGAGCAAGCCGCCGAGCAGCTTGCGCCCGGCCTGTTCCAGGTACTGCGAAGTCAGGCCCACGCCGACCGTGGCCAGGAAATCCTTGACGTGGCCGCTGTCCAGCTGGTAGCCGTGCGCCTGGCCGATGCGGTAGACCAGCTTCATCTGCAGCGGAATGATCGCCATCGTCGACAGCGTCTCGGGCAGCAGTTCGAGCGCGCCGTTGAGGATGGCGGCGTTCAGGATGGTCTTGTCGAGTTCGGCGCCGTCGGGTGAATTCGCGGCGGTGGCCACCGCCGTTGCCGCCACCGGCACCGCCGCGATTTCTTCCACCTGCTGCGAGAAACCGGCGGCCGAGGCACCCAGCCCCAGCGAGGTGCGCACGTCCGCCAGGAACATGCGCTCGGAATCCGACTGCGCGCCGTCGGCATCGCACACGCACACCGCCATCTCGTAGGCGAGCTGCCGCGACTCGGTGCTCTTCAGCTCACCCGCCACCGATGCCAGCGACACCCGCTTCATCAGCACGTCCTGGTAGAGCGTCGGCAGGTTCACGCCGTCGGCCTGGGACAGGCCCTCCGCGATCCGCTTGATCTCTGCGCGTTCGCGTTCGTGTTTTTCGCCGTCGACGAAGGCCGCCAGCAGGCTGAGGGTCACGATGGCCTGTGTTTCAGAAGGTGTCATTTTTGATATTTCGTAATTTGCAATGTGAAGAAGGGCTGTGTTTTTCTTGCCGGCAACGGCGCGGCCTCCTCGGGCACGTTCTCCCCACAAAACTTGAGCAACTCTGTGGATAACGTTGGAGCTTCTGTGTAGGGACGTTGCAAGTTGTTGATTTTCAAAAGGAATCTACAGACTGCCTTATTTTTGCGCAATGGATTACCCTGCCCGAAAAACGTCTTTCGCAGATTTCCGAAGGGGTGTCAAAGGACAACTCTGGGGACAGTTCTGGCACAAGCCATCGGTTATCCACAGCGCTGCCGGGTTACCCAAAGTTGTTCATTTGCCAGGTACAGCCCAGAAGCGCGGCTGCGCACAGTGACACGGGCATGACAAGTCGTTGTCGCATAACGAGAAAAGCGGCATGTCCACAGAGGTGGGCAACCCTTATCTACTACTACTAATTTGAATAAGAAGAATAAGAAGATGGGAAAGGGACAGGCCTCGCCCGAAAAAAAGGCCGCGAAAGGCCGCGCCGGCCCCGGCGCCTCGGTCGAAAACCGGTCCTCCCGGCGCGCTCCCCCGTCGGTAACATCCGCGGGATGAGCTTCAAACCCCGGATCCTGATCGCCGAAGACGAATCGGGCATCGCCGACACGCTGCAATACGTCCTGAAAAGCGACGGTTTCACGCCCATCTGGTGCGCCACGGCCGAGGAAGCGATCGCGCAGTTCGCCCAGGAACCGCCCGCGCTGGCCATCCTGGACATCGGATTGCCCGATCTCAACGGCTTCGAACTCTTCAAGCGCCTCCAGGCGCTGAATCAGTCGATGGGCGGACCGGAGGTGCCGATGGTCTTCCTGACCGCCCGCAGCGACGAAATAGACCGCGTGGTGGGCCTCGAACTGGGTGCCGACGACTACATCGCAAAGCCGTTCTCCCCGCGCGAACTGGTCGCTCGCGTACGGACCATCCTGCGGCGCAGCGCCAGAAACGCGCCAGGAAGCCCGGGAACGGCTCCAGTGCCGAACCATGGGGTACCCCATCAAATCGGCGCCCACGGGCCTCATGCGGCCGCTCAACCCCCTTCCATGCCGTTTTCGCTGGACGTCGAGCGGATGCAGATCCGGTACTACGGACGCCTGCTCGAACTCTCGCGCTACGAATACGGCCTGCTGAAATTGCTGGTCCAGCGCCCGGGGCGCGTCTTCACGCGAGACGAACTGCTCGAACTGGTCTGGGACGACTCGAGCGACAGCTTCGACCGCACGGTCGACGCGCACATCAAGACCCTGCGCGCCAAGCTCAAGGCGATTGCGCCGGACGTCGAGCCGATCCGCACCTTGCGCGGCACCGGCTATGCACTGAACGAAGAATTGCCAGCCAAGGCGCCGTGACCAGGCGCACGCGGATATTCATCGGGATCCTGCTGATCTACACGGCGGGCATCGCCTTCCTGCTGTACCGCGTGGTCTCGGACATTGACCCGCGCTACCGCGAGTCGGCCGAGGAATCGCTGGTCGAGACCTCGCAGCTGCTGGCCAGCCTGGTCGAGCAGGACGTGATCGCCGGCGCCATCAACACCGCGCGCCTCGAGCCGTTGTTCCGCACCGCCTATGCGCGCGAGTTCTCGGCGCAGATCTACAACCTGCACAAGAGCCAGGTCGAGCTGCGCGTGTACGTGACCGACCGCAACGGCCGCGTGATGTTCGATTCGCTCGGCAGGCATCTCGGCGCCGACTATTCGCAATGGATGGACGTGAGCCGCACGCTGGCCGGCCTGTACGGCGCGCGCACTTCGCGCGACGTCGACGGCGACCCGCGCACCTCGGTCATGTACGTCGGCGCGCCGATCCGCTGGAACAACGAGATCGTCGGCATGGTCAGCGTGGGCAAACCGGTGCAGAGCTTCGGCCAGTTCGTGGAAGACGCGCGGGCGCGCACGCTGTGGGTGGGCGTGGGCTCGGGGCTCGCGCTGCTGCTGCTGGCGCTGATCGTGTCGGTATGGCTGGTGCGGCCCTTCGGGCTGATCCGCGACTACTGGACCTGGGTGCGCGCGCAGCGCACCCTGAGCCTGTCGCGCATGGTGCGCCGCGCCATCGACGGCGTGCGCAGCGGCTTCAGCGAAATGCGCGACGCATTGACGGGACGCAGCTACGTGGCCGACTACGTGCAGACCTTCACGCATGAAGTGAAGAGCCCGCTCTCGGCCATTCGCGGTGCGGCCGAACTGCTGCAGGAACCGTCGATGCCGCATGCCGAGCGCGAACGCTTCCTGGTGAACATCGAGCGCGAGACACAGCGCATCCAGGAAATCGTCGACCGCATGATGGAGCTCACCGCCCTCGAGACACGGCGCGTGCTGGACCGCACCGAGCCGGTCGCGCTGGCTTCGCTGATCGACGACATCGCCATCAGCGCCCAGCCCGCGGCGGCCAAGCGGAACATCAGGCTGCTGGTGAACATCCGCAACGAAGCCAGCACGGAAGGCGACCCGTTCTTGCTGCGCCGCGCGATCAGCAACCTGCTGGACAACGCAATCGATTTTTCACCGCGCGACAGCGAGGTGCTGCTCACGCTGGAGACCACCTCCAGGCTCGCGCGCGTGAGCGTGCGCGACCACGGACCGGGCATTCCGGAGTACGCGCAGGAAAAAGTCTTCCAGAAGTTCTATTCGCTGGCCAGGCCGCACAGCAAGAAGAAAAGCACCGGGCTCGGGCTGGCGTTCGTGAAGGAAATCGCGACCTTGCACCGCGGGCGCATCGAGCTGGGCAACGCGTCGCGCGGCGGTGCGGTGGCGACGCTCACGCTGCCGCTCTTGTCACATCCCGGGCGGAGTCACTGAGCGGATTTCAGTACCTTGAGCTCGGGGCGCGGCGGCAGTGATTCGGGCAGGCGCAGATCCCACACCAGTCCGCATCGTTCGAGCAGCCTGAGCATCCACCAACCCGGATCCCACTCGCCGGGAGCGAGCCCGAGCCGGGCTGATCCTGGAAACGCATGGTGGTTGTTGTGCCAGTTCTCGCCCATGGTCAGCAAGGAGATCCATGGGATGTTGCGGCCCTGCACCGCCGCGCCGCGCACTTCGTAGTTCATTTCGCCCTGGTTGTGCGCAAACCAGCCGATCAGCCAGTGGCCCAGGACACCAGCCGTCACGCGTGCGCATACGCCCCAGACAACGAAAGCCCAGCCACCCCAAATGTAGAAAAGCACGGCGATCGGCAACTGCTGCAGCATCCAGGTCCGTTCGAGCCAATGCAGGAATGGATCCTCCGCGACAAGAGGTTCGAGCTGCATGTCCGGCGGGTGCGGGAACCTGAGATCGCAATGCAGTTGCCACCATGCGTCGGTCCAGAAACCGCGGCCGTGCCGCAGGTAGTCGTGACAGGCCGGCAGGCGCTGCGCGTAGTCGCGCAATTCATGCTGGCGAAGAATGCCCAGTGGACCGGCCAGTCCGACGAGGACCCCGCAGTAGATCAAAGTGCATCGCAGCCAGCGAGGACATTGAAAGCTGTGATGAATCAGCTGGCGATGGCTGCCAAGCGAATGGCCGAACAGCAGGACGAAAGCGGTGCTGGCGACAAAAAGTGCCAGTGCGTCCCAACGAAAGAAAAAAATGCCGCCGCCAAGCGCGGCGGCAGCCATGCCGGAGAACCAGAGCGACTTGGCCGGTGCATACCGAACTTCACCATCGCAGCCAAAGCTGGCTTGTGTTGCACGAATGCGGTGGTGGTCGAGTCCCGTGGGCCGCACCGCAGGACTCAAATGCCGGTCAATGCGCGGTAGGCACTGCGCGTTTCCGGACTCACCGCATCGAGCAGTTGCTCATACGAGGTCTGGTGCCGCGCCAGCATGCGCGCCGACGCCACGGTCTTCGACTTGCAGTACCAGTGGCAGGTGTGCTGCATCAGGAACAGCTCGGCCGACATGGTGAAGGCCTTGGATTTGGGCGTGCGGTTCGACTCGTTGCGCATCACGCCGGCAATGCCGCGCGCGTGGATCAGCAGGGCCTGGCGAAAGTCGAAGCTCGCGGCCGGGAAGATGGTGGTGGCCATCGGGATTCCCACCGGCAGCTTGCTCATGCGCGTGAGCGGTTCGGGCAGGCGCGAGAACTCGGCGGCGAAGCTGTCGAACTGGCCCGCGAGCTTTTCCTCGGTGGAGTCGAGCAGGCTCCAGATCTGCTGGCGGCGTTCGGCGTCGTCCTCGCCGAGGCAGCGCAGGTAGCCCGACGTGAGGCTCTCCATCAGCTTTTCGATCTGGTAGCGGCCGAGGTGGCTGCCCAGCAGTGCGATGCGCTGTCGCTGGTCTCTGGACTTGAGGATGTAGAAGCCGGCGGCAATGAGTGCCACCAGAGTAAGAATTTCCATGGATGCGGGGGAATAAGGGAAAAAGGCGGGAAGCAGCACCGAGTGTAGGCACCGCCATCCCGCCTTTGTTTCCTGCGACAACGCGCTAGCGGAAGAAATCGAGGATCTTGTTGCGCTCTTCGGGCGGCGGCGGTGCGCCGATGGGCGCGCTCGTGAGTTCCTCCACAGGCGGCGGCGCCTCGGTGCTGTCCAGCCCCAGGCTGGCCACGTTGTGGCCCGGCGTGAAGTCGTCGAAATACAGCTCGCCGTCGATGCGCACCACGCCCGGCGGTTCGGCCGGCTGCGTCACTGGCACGCCCTGCAGCGCGGTCTGCATGTAGCCGGTCCAGATCGGCAGGCTCAGGCTGCCGCCGGTTTCGCCGCGCACGCCCAGTTGCCGCGGCGTGTCGTAGCCGACCCAGGCCACGCCGACCATGGTCGGCTGGAAGCCCGCGAACCAGGTGTCGAAGGAGTCGTTGGTGGTGCCGGTCTTGCCGTAGAGGTCGTCGCGCTTGAGCGTCTGGTAGGCCTTGAAGCCGGTGCCGTTGCGCACCACGCTCTGCAGCAGCGAACTCATGATGAAGGCGTTGCGCTGCGGAATGGCACGGCGCGATTCGTCGAGCACCGGCGGCTCGGTCTCCATCAGGACCTTGCCCTTCATGTCGGTCACCTTGGTCACGAGGTACGGGTTGACGCGGTAGCCGCCGTTGGCGAACACCGAATAGCCCACCGCCATCTGCATCGGCGTGACCGAGCCGGCGCCCAGGCCCATGGGCAGGTTGGCGGGCTGCTTGTCCTTGTCGAAGCCGAACTTGGTGACCCAGTCTTGCGCATAGGGTGCGCCGATGGACTGCAGCACGCGCAGCGTCACCAGGTTCTTCGACTTCATGAGCGCGGTGCGCAGCGGCATCGGGCCGTCGTAGGTGCCTTCGAAGTTCTTCGGCTCCCACGGCTGGCCGCCGTTGGCGCTGGCGTCGAAGTACAGCGGCGCGTCGTTCACCACGGTGGCGGGCGTGAAGCCTTTCTCGAGCGCGGCCGAATAGATGAAGGGCTTGAAACTCGAACCCGGCTGGCGCCAGGCCTGGGTCACGTGGTTGAACTTGTTCTTGCCGAAATCGAAGCCGCCGACCAGCGCCTTGATGGCGCCCGAGCGCGGGTCCATGCCGATGAAGGCCGCCTCGACCTCGGGCAGCTGCGTGATCTCCCAGGTGTTCTTCGGCGTCTTCGCAACGCGGATCACGGCGCCGCGGCGGATCTTGATGTTCGGCGGCGCCTTGGCCGCGAGGCCCGACTGCGCGGGTTTCAGGCCCTCGCCGGTGATCTGGATGGTTTCGCCGTTGGCGCGCACGGCGCTGATTTCCTTCGGACTGGCATCGAGCACCACGGCCGCGATCACGTCGCCGTTGTCGGGGTGTTCGGCCAGCGCGTCGTCCACGGCCTCGTCGATTTCCTTCTGATCGGTCGGCAGGTCGACGAACTTCTCGGGACCGCGATAGGCCTGGCGGCGCTCGTAGTCCATGACGCCCTTGCGCAGCGATCTGTAGGCTGCGGCCTGGTCGGCCGCGACCAGCGAGGTGTAGACCTTCAGGCCGCTGGTGTAGATGCTGTCGCCGTACTGCGCGTACATCATCTGCCGCACGGTCTCGGCCACGTACTCGGCATGCAGCCGGTTCGGGTCGGCGGCATCGCGCAGGTGCAGTTCTTCCTTCTTCGCGGCGGCCGCCTGCTCGGCGGTGATGAAGCCGGTTTCCTGCATGCGGTCGATCACATACAGCTGGCGCGCCCGCGCGCGGCGCGGGTTGGCCACGGGGTTGTTGGCGCCCGGCGCCTTCGGCAGGCCGGCCAGCATGGCGGCCTCGGCGATGGTCACGTCCTGCAGCGGCTTGCCGAAGTAGGTCTCTGCGGCGGCGGCGAAACCGTAGGCGCGGTTGCCCAGGTAAATCTGGTTCAGGTAGATCTCGAGGATCTGGTCCTTGGTGAGCTGCTGCTCGAGCCGCAGCGCCAGCAATATCTCGTAGGTCTTGCGGCTCATGGTCCGCTCGGAGCTCAGGTACACGTTGCGCGCGACCTGCATCGTGATGGTGGAGGCGCCCTGCTTGCGCCCGCCCTTGAGGCTGGCGACCGCCGCGCGCACGAAGCCCTTGTAGTCGACGCCGCCGTGGTCGTAGAAGCGCGCGTCTTCCACGGCGAGCACCGCGTCTTTCATGACCTTGGGAATGTCGGCGAACGGCGTGAGGTTGCGGCGCTCTTCACCGAACTCGCCGATCAGCTGGCCTTCGGTCGAGTACACGCGCAGCGGCAGCTTGGGGCGGTAGTCGGACAGTTCCGAGACATCGGGCAGCTTCGGATAGATGGCCACCACGGCCACGATGGCGGCGACCAGCACCACCAGCGCGCCGGAACCCACCACCACCGCGCCCCACTTGGCGATGCGTTTCCAGCGGCGGTTCGGATCGGCCGGCGCGGAACCGTCGTCGGGAGGGGTGGAGCTTGAGCGTTTGGACATAGAAAGGAATTACTGGCTGGCTAGCGAGAAGGTTGGAGCCGCCGCGCGTCGGCGCGTTCCGGCAACAGGAGATCGGGTGCGCCGCGCTGCGCGGCCTGCAGCGCGCAGTGCATGGCGTCGAAGTACTTGTCGTGGTCGTAGGCGATCAGCAGCAGATCCACCCCGGCGCCGAGGGCGCGGACGGTGGCGTCGCACAGACCGCGGTTGTAGGCCGCGCCCATCGTGAGGTCGTCTGTGACGAGCAGGCCCTGGTAGCCCCACTCGCCCCGAATCACCTGCCGCACGATTCTGCGCGAGAAAGAGACCGGATGTTCCGCGTCGAGTTCCGGAAGGATCACATGGCCCAGCATGATCGCTGCGTCAGATTGTTTCGATACTTCTTGAAATGGTTTCCAGTCATGTGTTGCAAGCCGGGCCGCCGGCGTGTGCAGCACCGCGGCGAAATGGTGCGTGTCCTCGGTCACACCGGCCAGCCCGGGAAAGTGCTTGAGCGTGCCGCGAATGCCAGCAGATTCAAGGCCTTGCTCGTAAGCGAGCGCCACCTGCGCCGTGATGGCAGGGTCGGCCGAAATGGCACGTTCGTCGATGCGGGTGTGAAGGTCCCATCGGCCCGGCGCGCGGCCCGGGCGCAGGTCGACCACCGGGCTGAAATTGAGTGTGATGCCTAAAGCAGCGAGCGCCCTGCCCTGCCGTGCGCCGTAAGCATGGGCGCGCTGCTTGAGTTCTTCATCTGACACTTCGGCGTCGAGCAGCGTGGCCAGCGCGGGTTGCGGTTCGACCAGCGGGGAGAGCCGAGAGACGGCGCCACCCTCCTGGTCGGTCGCGACCACCAGCGGCGGCAGCCCGGCTTCGCGGCGCAGCGCCTGCAGGCCGGCGATTTCATCGCGCAGTTCGGCGGCGGTGCGGCCCTTCACATTACGGCCGGTCACGAAAATGCCGCCGATCAGGCCCTTGCGGACGCGTTCGCGCAACTGCGCCGCATCGTCATAGCCGACGATGAAGCGCGCACCGAGCGCCTGCGCCACGGGGCCCGATGCGGCGTCTACCTCGGCCCGGTGCCGGCGCGATGCGGCTTCGTTGCCCAGGGCAGTGAGCAGGGCGGCGAAGGCCAGGCCCAGCGCCACGGGACGCAGCCTGCCCCGCGCGAACCGCCAAGCGACGGCGATGGCCACGGCGAGCGCGCCCAGCAGCAAACCCAGCTCCCACGCACGCATGAAACGCAGATGCGGGTCTTTCAGGTGCCAAGCCCAGAACCACAGCACGGCCAGGAAAACCCAGCCCAGCGCGCCGGCGATGACCCGCAGCGCTCTCATGGCGTGTCGTCGGCACGGCGCGAAAGCGCATACCAGTCGACCTTGCGCGTGACCAGCATCAGCGCGGCCAGCATGCCGAAGATCAGCAATGCGCCGAGCAGCAGTGCATTGCTCTCCGATGCGAGCAGCCCGTAGAGCGCACCGTACAGCAGCGCCACGAAAGCGCCGAACGACAACCCGCGCCGCCAGCCCGCCAGCACCGCGCTGAAATACACCGCCAGCAGCACGACGCTGGCTGCGGCAGCACCGGCGTAGGCCATCCAGAACGCGAACTTCTCCGACAGCGCGAGCAGCAGCAGGAAGAACAGCGCGATCGACAGGCCCACCAGGCCGTACTGGACCGGATGGAGCCGCAGCTTGCGGAACAGCTCGAACATGAAAGCCGCCATCAGCACCATGCCGATGAAGAGCGCGCCGTACTTGCCCGCGCGCGTGCTCATCGAATAGACGTTGATCGGCTGCGCGAGCGACACGTCGAAGGTCTGCAGCGGACCGATATTGCGGCGTGGCATGTTCATGCCGGCGGCCGTGGCGTTCGCGCCAGCCACGTCCGCCGTGTTGCCGTCGGCGGGGCCGCCACGACCCGAAAGACCGGAACGCACCTGCTCGCGCGCCGAGGTGACGAGCGACGACACACGCCAATGCGCGTCGAAGCCTTGCGGCGTCACGCTGCGCTCGGCCGCGAGAAAGCGGCCTCCGAAGCTCGGGTGGGCCCAAGGCGAGGTGAGATGCGCGGTGGTTTCCTCGGCAATGGGCGCAATGGCCAGGGTGTCCTGCCCGACGAGGCCGATCTTCATTTCGAAGGCGACCGGCGTGCCGGCCTGCCATGCGGCAAGCGCGGCACCGGTGACGGGTGCGTGGATGCCGTCGGCAAACCAGGCGTCGTCGGCCAGGCCGGGCACGCGCTGCCTGAAGCGAAGCGCCTCGCCGCCCATCACCACCGTGGGCGAGCCGTCGAGGCCGCGCAGATCGCTCACGTTGAAGGCGATGAACGGGGCCTTGAACTCGATCTTCGAATCGGCTTCGCTGTGCGAGACGGCCTTCGGGTCGAAGGCCGCGAAGCCGCCCCCGAGCGTGGCGTTCAGCGTGTAGAACGGGATTTTGAAGATGCCGCGGTAGCGCTCCTGCGGCGCCATCGTGCCTTCGATGTGCAGCTTGTCGGGGAACACCACGTGGGCCATTTCCTTGCTGCGCGGCTCCTGGCCGATCACCTTGCCCTGAGCGTTGCGCAGCGGCTCCATCCAGCGTTCGACATACGGCACCAGCAGCAGGGGGCCGACCACCGTCTGGCGGCCGGCGTAGGTGGCGGCAAGCTCGCGGCCCGCTTCGCGCTGGCTCTCGCCGCGCTCGCGGTTGATCGAATCGATTTCCGCGAGCGGAATGCACAGCAGCAACAGCAGGAAGAACAGGCCGGCCACCTTGACCAGCATCGAACTCTGCAGGGCCTTCAACAACTGAAGCATGTTTTTCTCTCCTCGTCGGTATCGGTGAAGCGGCGATGCTCTCCGCGCGACCCGAAGGCCGTGTGAAGCACCTTGCGCGCTTGCCTTCACACAGACTTCACACAGCGGAAAACCGGCTTTTTCGACTTCAAAGAGCCTTCCAACTGGCTTCTCGCGCGGTGTCGACATTCAGTCCCGTGCAAGTTCGCACGGACAAGGACACCGCCATGAACGCCCCCACCACTCCACGCCCCGGCCGCTGGCTCTGGCTCGCCACCGTGAGCCTGGCGACCGTGGGCTTCGTCGCATTGAGCGCGCGCCCGGTGTATGCGCAGGAAGCGCCCGCCGGCCCGCGCCTGAAGACAGAGAGCCCGTATTTCTTCGTCAAGAGCGACGACCCCTCGGTCGACCGCCTGCCCCTGAAGGGCACCGAGGTGGCCGTGAAGATCTCGGGCGTGATCGCCGACGTGACGGTCACGCAGACCTATCGAAACGAAGGCACGCGCGCCATCGAGGCCAAGTATGTTTTCCCCGGTTCGACCAAGGCCGCAGTGAGCGGCCTCAACGTGCGGCTGGCCGACCGGCTCGTCACCGCGCAGATCCGCGAGAAGCAGCAGGCGCAGATCGAATACGACACCGCCAAGAAAGAAGGCAAGACCGCCGCGCTGCTGGAGCAGCACCTGCCCAACGTGTTCCAGATGAACGTCGCCAACATCATGCCGGGCGACGACGTGAAGGTGGAACTGCGCTACACCGAACTGCTGGTGCCGCAGTCGGGCAACTACGAATTCGTGTTCCCGACCGTGGTGGGCCCGCGCTACAACAGCCCGCAGTCGGCCAGCGCGCAGGCCAAGTGGGTGGCGCAGCCCACGCTCGCGCAAGGCGCGGCGAGCGGCACCAGCTTCAAGCTCAAGGCCAGCATCGACACGCCGATGGGCCTGAAGGAAATCCGCTCGACCACGCACACCGTCGACGTGAAGAAGAGCGACGAAGACAGGCACGCCGACGTGGTGCTCACCGCCGACGGCCGCCCCGCGGACAACCGCGACTTCGTGCTCGACTACCGCCTGGCCGGCGAAAAGATCGAATCGGGCCTGATGCTCTACAAGGGCCAGGGAGAGAACGCCGAGAACTTCTTCCTCGCGATGGTGGAGCCGCCCAAGGCCGTGGCCGCCAGCGCCATTTCGCCGCGCGACTACATCTTCGTGGTCGACATCTCGGGCTCCATGCACGGCTTTCCGCTCGACACCGCGAAGACGGTGCTCGAGCGCCTGATCGGCGGCCTGCGCCCGAGCGACACCTTCAACGTGCTGCTGTTCTCGGGCAGCAACAAGATGCTCTCGCCCAAGTCGGTGCCGGCCACGCGCGCCAACATCGAGCAGGCGCTGGCCACCATCCAGAACTACGGCGGCAGCGGCAGCACCGAGCTGATTCCGGCGCTCAAGCGCGTGTATGCCGAGCCGAAGGAAGACAAGGTGTCGCGCACCGTGGTGGTCGTGACCGACGGCTACGTGACGGTCGAGCGCGAAGCCTTCGATCTGGTGCGCAAGAACCTGTCGAAGGCCAACGTGTTCGCCTTCGGCATCGGTTCGTCGGTGAACCGCAGCCTGATGGAGGGCATTGCGCGCGCCGGCATGGGCGAGCCGTTCATCATCACCGACCCGATCCAGGCGCCCGAGCAGGCGGCGCGTTTTCGCCGCATGGTCGAGTCGCCGGTGCTCACGAACGTGAAGGCGACCTTCGGCGGACTCGACGTGTACGACGTGGAGCCGCAGGCCCTGCCCGACGTGCTCGGCGAACGCCCGGTGATCGTGTTCGGCAAGTGGCGCGCGGATTCGAGCGGGCAGGCAAAAGGCCGCGTGATCATCGAAGGCCAGGGCGCCAGCGGTCCCTATCGGCAGGAAGTGCGCATCGACGAGCGCACCCGCCAGGACACGGCGGCGCTGCGCACGCTGTGGGCGCGCCACCGCATCCAGAGCCTGAGCGACCAGGAAACGCTGGAAGGCGGCACGGCCTTCAAGGACCGCATCACCGAACTGGGCCTGAAGTACAGCCTGCTCACCCAGTACACGAGCTTCATTGCCGTCGACAAGGTGGTGCGCAATGTGGCGCCGCAGAACAGCGTGGACGTGAACCAGCCCTTGCCCCTGCCGCAAGGCGTGAGCGAGCTGGCGCTCGGCGCCGAGGTGCCGAGCACGCCCGAACCCGAGACGCTGGGCGCCATCGCGGTCGTGCTGTCGATGCTCGCCATGCTGCGCCGCCGGGCCCGCCGCAACGACGCGCGCCGCTTCACCGCCTGAACGCGCTGGACGCTTGAACCACCAAGAAAGAAAAGAATGTCTCTGGCAGCACTTGCCCATCGCCACCCGCGCATCGTCGACTGGGGCATCCTCATCGACCGTGCACCGGCCGCCGGCTGGCTCGGCCTTCAGTTCCTGGCGCTGATGCCGACCTGGGCCTGGATGGTCCAGCGCATGCGCGACGGCTCCGACGATCCGCTGGGCCTGCTGGCGCTGGTCGCGCTGGCCGCGCTGACCTGGAACCGCCGGCGCGAACTGCGTGCCTCGCCGCGGCTGGGCTGGCTCGTGCTGGCTGGCGCGGGCACCGTGCTCGCGACCTTGCTGCGCACCGGGCTCGGTGCGCTGCCCGCGCTGCCGCCGCTGGCGGCGGGTCTCGTAGCCGTGCTGGCGCTGGCCTGCGGGCTGCTGGCGTTCCTGCCGCGCAACGTGGGCAGGTTGCCGGTGGCGGGGCTCGCGGTGCTGGCGCTGCCGCTGCTGTCGTCGCTCCAGTTCTATGCGGGCTATCCGCTGCGGGTGGTCACGGCCGAGGCGAGCCGCTGGCTGCTCGCGCCCGGCTTCGAGGTGATGCGCGAAGGCACCAGCCTGATGGTCGACGGCCGTCTCGTGATCGTCGATGCGCCCTGCTCGGGCGTGCAGATGGTCTGGCTCGGCTACTTCACCGCCTGCGCGGTCGCGCTGTGGGCGCGCCGCGGCGACCAGGCCTTCCTGCGCCGCCTGCCGATGGTCGGGCTGCTGGTGCTGGCCGGGAACATCGTGCGCAACAGCGTGCTGATCGCCTTCGAAGGCGCCGGCCATCCGCTGGCGGGCTGGGCGCACAACGCGCTGGGCCTGGCGGTGCTCGCCGTCGTGTGCGCCGCCATCGCCCGCCTGATGGTGCCGGAGCGCCACGTGGCCGAACCTGCCGGACAACCCATCCCGGGCCTGATCACCACCCAAGGAGGCCGCCGTGTCGACACCGTTCTTTGAGCGCTGGCTCGCCAACCATTTCATCAACCGCATCGGCCACAAGTCGGCCTTCGCGCTGGCGATGCTGCTGTGCATGCTGTGGTCGGCCGGCGCGGCATTGCGTGCGCCGGCCGAGCCGGCGGCCCTGGCCGCGTCGCACGAATGGCCCAGCCAGTGGGACGGCGTGCCGCTGCGCCCGCTGGCGCTGAGCGACGTGGAGCAGCGCTTCGCCGACAGCTTTCCGGGCGCCATCGGCCGCATGACCGACGGCACGCAGACCCTGGTGATGCGCGAGGTGAAGCAGCCCACGCGCATGCTGCACCCGGCGGCTGACTGTTACCGCGCGCTGGGCTACCGCATCGAGCAGGCCCGGCTGGAACGCGATGCGCAGGAGCGCCTGTGGCGCTGTTTTGTTGCGCAACGGCACGGCGCGCAAAAAATCCGTGTTTGCGAGCGCATCGTCGACGCCCGGGGCACGGCTTTCACAGACACTTCAAGCTGGTACTGGGCAGCGGCCAGCGGCCAATCGCATGGACCGTGGCAAGCTGTCACCGTGGCCAGACCGATCTGAGAAACGAGCCTGTGAAGAAGACCCTGCGAATTGTGCTTTTCAGCCTGATGGCCCTTGTCATCACGGCGTGTGTTGCTATCTTTTTGATAGTCAAGCTGGCGCTTGCGCCGGCTGCCGGCGAATGGAGCACCACGGTGAAGGCCGGTCCGCTGAATTTCGAGATCGGCGTGCCCACCGCATTGCGCGTGGCCACCTCGCCGTGGTTCGCGCCCTACCTGGACGGGCGTTCGTTCGACACCCGCGCCGGCGCCGTGCGCTTTGCCTGGAAGCCGGCCGGGGAGCTGCTCGAGATGCAATGCACGCCCTGCAGCGCCGAGGTGCCGGCGCTCGGCACCCAGCCGATCAGGGTCGAGCGGCTGGTGGCCACCGTCAAGCGCGACGGCAACACCCTCAGCGGCACCTTCGAAGCCACGCCCGAGAGCACCGACACGACCCGGCTGCATGGCCGCTGGGAAGGCAAGCTCTCGCCAAGGAATCTGCAGCTCAGCGCCAAAGTCGAAGACGCGCCCATCGCCCGCTGGTATGCGGTGCTGGTGCCCACGCTGCCCGAATTGCGCAGCGCGCGCATCGGCGGCACGCTGGCGCTGCACGGGCAACTGCTGCTGCCCGAGGCCACGTTCGCGGTGCAGCCGACCATCAGCCAGTTCACCGTCGAGGGCCTCGGCACCGAGGCCATGCTCAATGCGCGCACCAGCTGCGGCCCGTCGGCCAGGCTGACCAACGACAGCTGGCTGGCGCGCGCGGTGGTAGCCGCCGAAGACCAGCGCTTCTTCACCCATGCCGGCTACGACCTGACCGAGATCCTCGCGTCGATCGACAACAACCAGAAGCCGGGCCAGACCAAGCGCGGCGGCAGCACCCTCACGCAGCAGCTGGCCAAGCTGCTGGTGACGGGCAGCGACCGCACCGCCGAACGCAAGCTGCGCGAGATGCTCTACGCGGTCGAGATGGAGCAGACGCTGGGCAAGGCCCGCATCCTGCAGCTCTACCTCGACAACGCCCCGTGGGGCGGCAGCATCTGCGGCGCCGAGGCGGCGGCGCGGCGCTACTTCAAGCGCAGCGCGCGCACGCTGGAGCCGGCGCAGGCCGTGTGGCTCGCGGCCATGCTGCACAAGCCGCAGGCCGTGCTCGAGCAGTGGCGGCGCGACGGCCACATCGACGCCGACCGCACCAAGTGGGTTGCCGAAAGCATCCGCGGCATCAGCCGGAACCAGCGCGAGGCGCTACTCAAGAGCGTGGCCGCGGCGAAGTTCACGGCGCCCGAGGCCGTCACGCAATGAACCTCATGAACCCGATTCCAGACACCGACATCGAAGCCATCGAACGCGCCACCGTATCGGCGGTGGCGCCCGACCTGACCGAAGAGCTCGACGGCTGGCTGCTGCCCTTTGCCGAGGGCACGGTCAATCGCGCCAGGTCCGCCGTGCCGCTGCACCGGGGCGCGGTCGATGCGGCCACCCTTGACCGCATAGAAGACCGCTACGAAAGCCGTAAGGCCGTGCCGCTGCTGCGCCTGGCCGACGCGGATTGTTTCGACGGCCTGCGCGCCGAGCTGGAGCGGCGCCACTACGCCAGCGACAACCCGACGCTGGTGCAGCTCGGCTCGACGCCGCGGATGCTGCAGGTGGCCGAGGGCCGCGGCGCGCCGGCCGATGTCGACACGGCGCCCGACGACGCCTGGGCGGCGCTGTTCCTCGGCGAGGGCTTCGATCCGGTGGACGGCGCGCATCGCGTGCGCACCCTCTCGCGCGCCAAGGGCACGCTGTATGCCAGCGTGCGTGAAGGCGGCCGCACCCTGGCCGCCGGTGCGATGGCGTTCGGCCACGGCTGGTGCAGCGTGCACGGCATGCGCACCGACCAGGCGCAGCGCGGCCGGGGACTGGCAGGGCGCGTGCTGGCCGGCCTGGCGCAGGCGGCCATGTCGCGCGGTTTCGAGCGGGTGTTCCTGCAGGTCGATGCGGCGAACCCGCCGGCACTGGCCCTGTACAGGCGCGCGGGGTTCGAAACCCGCTGGCAGTACCGCTACTGGCGGCCGCGGCAATGGGATCGGGCTCCGGGGGGCTGACAGCGCCCCGGGTGGCGCCGGGCGCGCGTTAGTGCCAACATGGGCGCATGACCAACGCCAACCACCACGCCAACCACCCCACCGATCCCGTCGCCACGCCGCGCGGCATCGACCACATCGTGGCCGGTGTTTCCACCAGCGATGGCGACGGCGTGAAGCTCACCCGCGTGCTGCAGCAGCCGCTGCAGAAGCGGCTCGACCCCTACCTCATGCTCGACGCCTTCGGCAGCGACAACCCGGGCGACTACATCGGCGGCTTTCCCAACCATCCGCACCGCGGCTTCGAGACCGTGACGTACATGATCGCGGGCCGCATGCGCCACCGCGACAGCGCCGGCCATGAAGGCCTGCTCGAGAACGGCGGCGTGCAATGGATGACCGCCGGCCGCGGCCTCGTGCACAGCGAACTGCCCGAGCAGGAAGAAGGCCTGATGGAAGGCTTCCAGCTGTGGCTCAACCTGCCCGCCAAGGACAAGATGCGCGAGCCCTGGTATCGCGACATCCAGAGCGAAGAGATCCCCGAATTCACCACCACCGGCGGCGCGCACGTGCGCGTGATCGCGGGTGCGAGCCACGGCATCGAGGGCGCGGTGCGCCGCGAGCACACAGAGCCGCTGTACCTGGACATCACCCTGCCGCCCGGCGCCGAGTTCGCACAGCCGCTGCCTGACGACCACAACGCGCTGGTCTACGTCTTCCGCGAATCGCTGTGGATCGCCGGCAGCGAGATACCGACGCGCCGCATGGCCATCCTGGCGAACGACGCGGGCAGCGACGGCGTGGTGCTGCGCGCGGGCGCGACCAACCACAGCCCCGCGCGCGCACTGCTGATTGCAGGGAAGCCGCTGCACGAGCCCATCGCGCAGTACGGCCCCTTCGTGATGAACACGCAGGAGCAGGTCAAGCAGGCGGTGCACGACTTCCAGAACGGCAAGCTCGGCTGACGGGCGCCGGGCTGTAGTCGCCCACCTACCGAAAAACGGCATCAGGCGCGGATGCGGCTTGCCGCGCTCGCCGCCTAGATTGCGCCCATGCCCATCAAGACACCCACGATCAGGAAGGGACAGGCGCCCGACAAGCTGCAGCGCGCGCAGTTCCACGACCGCTTCATGCAGCCGTTCCAGGACCCGGCCTTCCAGGCCGAGGCCGCCTCGCTCCAGCGCATCGAGCTGATCGCCTGGGAAGCTTACGAGGAAGGCCGCAAGGCGCCGGTCACGCGCAAGGCCGGGCCCGGCTACGCAGACCCCGACTACGACCTGTCCGTCGACTGGCTCGAAGCCAAGGCCCGCATCGACGCTGCGCAGGCCGCATGGGGCTCGCCGCAGACGCGCTCGCGCGTGCTGCTCATCAACGGCTCGCCGCGCAACGACGGCACCTGCCCCGGCGAGGTGTCGAAGACATGGCGCCTCGCGCAGCTCGCACAGGAGGTGCTCGAAGGCAGCGGCATCGAGACCGACATGCTCGACCTGAGCCTGGTCACTTCCGAATACGGGCGGCAGATCCACCCGTGCAAGGCCTGCGCGTCGACCGCCATGCCGCTGTGCCACTGGCCCTGCAGCTGCTACCCCAACCACTCGCTGCGCCAGACCGGCGACTGGATGAACGAGATCTACGAACGCTGGGTGGCCGCGCATGGCGTGGTGCTGCTCACGCCCACGCACTGGTACCAGGCCAGCAGCCCGCTGAAGCTCATGATCGACCGCCTGGTGTGCGCCGACGGCGGCAACCCCGACCCCACCAGCACCCACGGCAAGAAGCCGGAAGAAGCCAAGGCGCTGGAGCTCGAGGGCTGGGGCTTTCCCAAGCACCTGGACGGCCGGGCCTATGGCGTGGTGGTGCACGGCGACGTGGCCGGCATCGAAAGCCTGCGCCGCAACCTCTGCGACTGGCTCGACTGGATGGGCCTGATCGACGCCGGCGCGCAGGCGCGGCTGGACCGCTACATCGGCTACTACGAGCCCTACGTCACCAGCCACGACACGCTCGACGCCGACGCCGACATGCAGGAAGAAGTGCGCAACGTGGCGCGTGCCGTCGCACGGGCGGTGGGCGAACTGCGCGCGGGCAAGCTGGAGTCGCCGGACCGGGGCCTGAAGCGTCCGAGGCCCAAATAGGCCGCGTGCCCCTGGGCGCCGCTGGGGCGGGTTCACCATTCTTTACGCAAGCTCACGCCGGACTAACGGTCGCGATACAGAGGTCTTCCACACTTCATCTCACCTGCTGCCCATCGGCGGCGGGCTTCTTGAAAGGAAGCACTTCTCATGATTTCTCTTCGCCAACGCATCGTCTGGGCCAGCCTACTGGGTTCGGCAGCCCTCGCCTCTTCGGGCGCCTTCGCTCAAGCGCCGGCCGCCCCCACCGCACCCAGCGCCGCGGTGGCCCAGGCCGACACCGCCGCAGCGCCCAAGGCGCAGCACAAGCGCATGGACCCCGCACAGCGCATGGAGCGCATGAAGGAGCACCGTGCCAAGCGCCTCGCTGCCCTGAAGGAAAAGCTCAAGCTGAGCTCGGCCCAGGAAGGCGCATGGAGCGCGTACACCACCGCGACGCAGCCGCCCGCCGGCCCGCGTCCGCACATGGACCGCGCCGAGTTCGCCAAGCTGACCACGCCGCAGCGCCTGGAGCGCATGCAGGCCCGCCAGGCCGAACGCAGCGCCATGTTCGCCAAGCGCGCCGACGCCACGAAGACCTTCTACGCCACGCTCTCGCCTGAGCAGCAGAAGACCTTCGACACCGAGACCGCGCACATGGGCGGCCATCGCTGGCACCGTGGCGGCCCGGACGGCCATCACGGCCAGGCGCCCGCCAAGAGCTGATCGCCGTCGACAAAAAAAAGCCCGCAGCGTGAAAGCGCTGCGGGCTTTTTTCCGTTCTTGAAGCCGCGAGGCTGCGGCCAGGAGGAAATTACTTCGGCGTGCCGGTCTTGTCCGTCGGGTTGGTCACGACGTCCGGGCGCTCGCCCTTCTGGCCGAACTGCGGCTTGACCTTGCGGCCGGTCTGGCTGACCTCGGCGCGCGACATCTCGCCGGTCGGCTGCGGCATTGCGTTGGGCTGGTGGTTGACCGTGGTGGTCGCCTCGCCCTTGGGCACCATGCTGTTGGCGTTGTTGCGGTTCTGCACGCGGGCTTCGGCCTTCACCGATTCGCGCGACGCGGGCATCGTGTTGTCCGGCCGCTGCGGCGGATTGGCGACGCCCGCGGGCGTCATCGTGCTGGCCTGTCCGCCGACCGATGGGTCCGGCTGCGCGGGGATGGACGTGGCCTGGGCCTGGGCGATGCCCGCGGTGCCCAGCAGGGCAGCGAGAACGGTGGCGTGGAAGATGGCTTGCTTCATGGTGTTTGCTCCTTGTGGCTTGTCTGTCTCTGTATCGGTGGATGAAAACGAAGGGCCGTTGCCTCAAGCCCTGGAACCCACCGTAGGAGCCACCAGATTGGTGCGTTGTGGGGGTGTGGCAGGCGTGGCTGTAGGAGCCCGCCGCCCGCGCGCGAAGGGTTCGGAAGAAGGTGGCGCGTTCCTACAGTCGGCGCGCGCCGGGCAACGTACAACCCGGTCAACGATGTCTTCCTCTTCCACCGGCTCCGCGCCCGTCTCGCTGAAGGTCATGACCGTGAACACCCACAAGGGCTTCACGGCGCTCAACCGCAAATTCATCCTGCCCGAGCTGCGCGACGCGGTCCGCACCGTGGGCGCGGACGTGGTGTTCCTGCAGGAAGTGCTGGGCACGCATTCGCGCCACTCGCGCAAGGTGAGCAACTGGCCCGAGGCGCCGCACTACGAATTCCTGGCCGACAGCATGTGGCCGCAGTTCGCCTACGGGCGCAACGCGGTGTATCCCAAGGGGCACCACGGCAACGCGGTGCTCTCCAAGTTTCCCATCGTGCATTTCCGCAACCACGACGTGTCGGTGAGCGGGCCCGAGAAGCGCGGCCTGCTGCATTGCGTGCTGCGCCTGCCGGCCCGGGTGGTCGACGTGCACGTGATCTGCGCGCACCTCGGCCTGGCCGAGGCGCACCGCCAGCAGCAGCTCGAGCTGCTTTGCCACATCGTGCGCGACGAAGTGCCCGCCGACGCGCCGCTGATCGTGGCCGGCGACTTCAACGACTGGCGCGGCCGCGCGCACGCCGTGCTCGAAAAAGGCGCGTCGCTGCGCGAGGTGTTCGTGCATGCCCACGGCCGTGCGGCGCGTACCTTTCCGGCGCGTTTTCCGATGCTGCCGCTGGACCGCATCTACGTGCGCAACGCGGGCGTGCACGCGCCCGTGGTGCTGCCGCGCCGGCCCTGGTCGCACCTGTCGGACCACGCCCCGCTGGTGGCGGACATCGATCTTTGAGCACTACTGCCATGAACAACAACAACCATTGGACCGGCGGCAACCGCGTGGAGCTGCTCGAGAACGGCGAGGAGTTCTTTCCGCGCGTGTTCGAGGCCATCCGGCAGGCGAAGCGCGAAGCCATCGTCGAGACCTTCATCCTGTTCGAGGACAAGGTCGGCCTGCAGCTGCACGCCGCCATGCGCGAGGCCGCGCTGCGCGGCGTGAAGGTCGACCTGATGATCGACGGCTTCGGTTCGCCCGACCTGTCGCGCGAGTTCATCGAGGGCCTCACGTCGGCCGGCGTGAAGGTGCGCGTGTTCGACCCCGGCCAGCGTTTCCTGGGCAAGCGGCTCAACGTGTTCCGCCGCATGCACCGCAAGATCGTGGTGATCGACGGGGAGCGCGCCTTCGTCGGCGGCATCAACTATTCGGCGGACCACCTGCTCGACTTCGGCCCCAAGGCCAAGCAGGACTACGCGGTCGAGCTGCACGGGCCGATCGTGGCCGAGATCCACCAGTTCGTGCTGCGCGCCATCGCGCTCGGCGGCAAGGGCGCGGGCTGGTTCCGCCGCCGGCTGCGGCAGGCGCCGGCTGTCGAGCACGCGGCGGCCGGCCAGGCCGACGCGATGTTCGTCACGCGCGACAACCGCCGCCACACCAACGACATCGAGCGGCAGTACCGTGCCGCCATCCGCGCGGCGCGCGAGCGCATCGTGATCGCCAACGCATACTTCTTTCCGGGCTACCGGCTCATCAAGGAGCTGCGGCGCGCGGCGCGGCGCGGCGTGGACGTGCGGCTGATACTGCAGGGCGAGCCCGACATGCCGATCGTCAAGACGGCGGCGAGCATGCTCTACCACCACCTGCTGCACGCGGGCGTGCGCATCTACGAGTACTGCGACCGCCCGTTGCACGGCAAGGTCGCGCTCATGGACGACAAGTGGAGCACCGTGGGTTCGAGCAACCTCGACCCGCTGAGCCTGTCGCTCAACCTCGAGTCGAACGTGATCGTGCGCGACCGGGCCTTCAACGGCGTGCTGTGGGAGCGGATGGACCATCTCATGCAGCACAGCTGCAAGAAGATCGACGCGGCCGACCTCGCGAGCGAATGGAGCGGCTGGCGGCTGGTGCGCAGCTTCTTCGTCTTCCACATCCTGCGCTGGTATCCGGCGCTGCTGGGCCGGCTGCCGCGCCACGTACCGCGCCTGACGCCGGCCGAAGCCATCGAGCTGGCCAGCCGCCGCGACACCGGCACCAGCCAGCCGACCGGCGGCGCAACGCAGACGGAAGCCGCCTGAGCCGCGGCCGGATGCACGCATGAGCACGATGGCCCTGTCCCGGCAGTCCTGGTGGCCCTGGGTCCGCCGTGCCGCGGCGTGGGGCTTCTTCGCGCTGATCGCATGGCTGCTGGTGCGGCAGGCGCGCACCATCGACTGGGACGACGTGCTCGACGCGATCCGCGCGCTGCCCGCCACCACGCTGCTCGCGGCCGGCGCGATGGCGGCCTGCAGCTTCGTGCTGTACAGCACGTACGACCTGCTGGGGCGGCACCTCACGCGGCACCGGCTGGGCACCGGCACGGTGATGGGCGTGACCTTCATCAGCTACGCCTTCAATCTCAACCTGGGTTCGCTGGTGGGCGGCGTGGCGTTCCGCTACCGGCTCTATTCGAGGCTGGGGCTGGGCAACGAGACCATCACGCGCGTGCTGGGCTTCAGCATGCTGACCAACTGGATCGGCTACCTGCTCGTGGCGGGCGTCGCCTTCTGCTTCTGGCCGCTGTCATTGCCGCCCGGCTGGAAGATCGGCAACGACGGCCTGCGCATCCTGGGCGCGGCGCTTCTGGTGCTGGCCGCGGCCTATGTGCTGGTGTGCGCCTTTGCCAGAGGCCGCGTGTGGCGCATACGCGGCCATGCGTTCAGGACGCCGGGGCTCGCCATGGCGCTGCTGCAGCTGGCGATGTCGTGCGCCAACTGGTCGCTGATCGGTGGCGTGATCTGGTTCCTGCTGCAGGGCGCGGTCGGCTATCCGCACGTGCTGGCGGTGCTGCTGGTGGCGGCGGTGGCGGGCGTGGTCACGCACGTGCCGGCGGGGCTCGGCGTGCTCGAGGCGGTGTTCGTGGCGCTGCTGGCCCACCAGGTGCCGGAAGCCACGTTGCTCGGCGCCTTGCTGGCCTATCGGGGCCTCTATTACCTGCTGCCGCTGACGGTGGCGACGCTCGGCTATCTCGCGACGGAAGTTCGCGCGCGGCGGCGGCTTCAGAAGCGGTAGGCGTAGCGCAGGCGCAGGAAGGTCTCGCCGGGGTTTGGTTTCTTGATGCCCGCGTTGGAGAAGTGCTGCACGCGCAGCGACACCTCGTGCGCGCCTTTCTCGCCGAAGCTGCGGCCGATGCCCAGCACTTCGGTGAACTGGAAAGCGGTGCTGAAGCTGCGGTCGGGCGTGCGGTAGATGCGGTCCATCAGCGTCGCGCCGACGCCGCCTTCGGCGAACCAGGGCGATCCGCCGTCGCCGAAGCGGTAGCGCAGCATGTAGATGGCGCCGATCTGCGTGTAGCTGCGGCGACCGTCGTTGTTCAGCCCCGGCGCGCTCCACTGGCTCAGGAAAACATCCCAGTAGCGCGTGAGCGGCCCTTGCTGCACCGCCTGGCCCGGTGCCCACGGCAGCACCATGCCCACCGTGGCCGCGTCGGCATCGCCTTTCTGGCCATGCGCGGCATGGCCGAGGTCGAAGTAGATGCCGCGCGTGTTGTCGTCGAATGCATGGGCCGCCGAGCCCAGCAGCCCGAATGAAGCTGCGAACACGGCGGCCCGAAGTGGCGTGGATGCGTGCAATCTCATGATGTGGTTTTCTTGCGCGGAGAGTGGGATATGACAGCCGGATGATCAATTTCCCGGCGCCTCTGCATCCGTCCAGCGCGTAATTTCCACGTCCGAAAGTAGGACTTGGTCAACAAAACGGACTTCGTCATGTTGCACTGCAGCAATTTCGGCTCGCGAGGCCTATAGTGGTTCGACTTCCTCCAAGCGTTCGCGCGCACAACCCCACCATGTCGTCGTCTCTCACCACCACTCCCGGCCTGGTCCATCCGCTCATGCAGTGGTTCGACCTGGCACTCAAGACCAACGAGATGCTGCTGTCCTCCGGCTCCGTGATCCGCATGCGCACTGAACGCATCGCCAAGGCGGGGCTCGCGCCCAGCCCGGCCGACCTTGCGGAATTCCAGCTCATGGGCCACGAAAAGCTCGCCGCCGCGAGCGAGTCGGGCATCGCGATGGCGAAGCAGTGGCACAGCAGCCACCTCTCGCTGGCCAGCCGCGTGCTGCAGCAGTGGGTGCAGAGCACCACGGCGTTCTTCTCGCTGGCCGGCAGCGTCACGCCGGCGCAGGCGGCGGTGCACGGCGACGCGCTCGTGCAGTCGGCCGCCGGCACGGTGAGCGCGGCGAGCGAGCTGTCCGACATGGCGGTGCACATCGCTCGCGAAGGCCTGGAGCCGATTCGCGCGGCCGCCACGTCGAACGCGCGGCGCCTGGCAGAGCTCGAATCCAGCCCCGACTGATCGATCGAAGCCGCTCAGGCGGCCGCGGGCACCAGCGTCAGCAGCGTGATCTCGGAGGGCGCGCCAAAGCGCTTCGGCGGGCCCCAGTAGCCGGTGCCCCGGCTCACGTAGACCCACATGTCGTGCAGGCGATGCAGGCCCGCCGTGAAAGGCTGCTGCATCGGCACGAAGAGATTCCACGGAAAGAACTGGCCGCCGTGCGTGTGGCCCGACAGCTGCAGCTGGTAGCCGGCCGCGGCCGCCAGCGGCGCGCTGCGCGGCTGGTGCGCCAGCAGCACGCGGGTGTGCACCAACGGGGGCGCGTCATGCAGCGCCAAGTGCGGGTCGCTGGCATGGGCCGCGTCGAAATGCCCGGCGGTGAAGTCGGTCACGCCCGCCAGCACCAGCGCGCTTTCGAACAGCTCTTCATCGGTCTGCGCGCCGCGCACGTTGCGCGTCTGCAGCACCACATGCTCGTTGAGCAGCACCTTCAGGCCCAGGCGGCGCAACTCGTCGATCCAGGCATGCGCGCCCGCGTAGTACTCGTGGTTGCCGGTGACCACGAAGGTGCCGTGCCGCGCGCGCAGCCCGGCCAGCGGCGCGATGTGCTCGCGCAGTTCCGGCACGCTGCCGTCCACCAGGTCGCCGGTGATGGCGATGGTGTCGGCGCCCAGCCGGTTGACCGCCTCGACGATGCGCTGGATGTACCCGCTCCTGATCGTCGGCCCGACTTGGATGTCGCTGAGCTGCGCGATCGTGAAGCCCTCGAGCGCCTGCGGCAGGCCGCGGATCGGCACGTCGACACGCTTCACGCTGGCCGTGCGCCGTGCATTGAGAAAACCGATCGCCGACGTGGCCGTGGCCACGGCCAGCACCGCCAGCGCGGTCCATGGGCGCAGCGTGTTCCATTGCACCTGCACGCCGCCCAATGCGCCGGCCAGCCACGTGAGCAGCAGGCCCGCATCGCGCACCAGCGTCAGCACGAACATGGAGGAGAACCAGCCCATGCTGATCAGCCCGATCCACTTGATCGCCTCGCCCATCGACGCGTTGCGCTCGATTCGGCGCGACAGGAAAGGCAGCGGAATCGTCACCGCCGAGACCACCAGCGCAAGCAGCGCCAGCGGCCATGCGGGCGTGAGCACGGCGAGCGCGGGCAGCAGGCGCAGCGCAATGTAGACATGGAGCAACGCGGTCAGCGCGCTCAGGGGACGGATCGGCATCGGGGCAATGGGGTCGGGCATCGCCCGGGATACACCATCTGCAAGGCGCATGCCGCGCATTCAAGACGCCAAAGTGCACCACCACCGCTATTTTTTCTATAGCGAGAGGCGCCCGGATAGCGGGCGTTGTGGCTCACATGGAGCTTGCTGACGCGCGCCGGCGGCATGTGCTGCCGGCGCCCGTTTTCACGCGTTACTGCACCGTGCGCGTGCCGGCCAAAGCCATGTCGGTGCCCGCCGGCCAGACGAAGGTGGCCTTGGCGGAGGCACCCTGCGGCACGCGCAGCTGCTGCTTCAGCACCTGGTTGCCGAGGCGGGCCTCGACCTCGTAGTTGCCCGGGTCGAGCCGGGCCACCATGAACGGGCCGCCCGACACCACGTTGTCGAGCAACGCCACGCCGCTGCTGTCGCGCACGGTAACGTGCACATTGGCGGCGAAATCGGCGCCCTTGTGGTCCTTGATCGCGAACTCGAAGCTGGCGGGCCAGCGCGGCAGCACAGTTTCCATCAGCTGCGCTTCGTCACTGCCGATGCCGCCGCTCATGTACTCGACGCCGTGCGTCATGTAGATCGGCGGGTTCATCGCGGCCTGCGCCGACGAGAACGCGCCGAGCAGAACGGCGCCGCAAAGCATCGCGGCCGCCACGGGCCGCATGCGCGATGAAAAGCGGGAGGTCATGGTCTGGGTCCTTTCCTGTTCGTAGTGGCGAAAAACCACAGCGCCACTGTGCGGCGCACGACTTAGGAAAGGCTGACCGAGGACGCGACGGCCACAGCCGTGCGCCGGTTTTTCAACGGGTGGCCGAGGCGGTCTGCGCCAGCGCCTGCGGCAGCGGCGGCGCGACCGAGGCCATGTCGAAGTTCGACGGCCACACGAACGAAGCGCGCGCCGGCACGCCGGCAATCACCACCAGCGACTGCGTCAGCGTCAGCCCGCCCAGCGTCACGTTCACGTCATAGGCGCCGGGATTCAGGCGCGCGAGCATGTACGGCGCCTGGGAGTCCACGGTCATCACGGCCTGGCCGGTGTACTTCTGGCGCACTTCGACGTGTGCCTTGGCGGGAAAGCCGGGTTGCTGCGCACCCTTGCCGTCGCTCACACCCAGCGCGATGGTCGCGGCCCAGCGGGGCGACACCATTTCCATGAACGCGGCTTCGTCCCGTGTGGTGCCGCCGCTCATGAATTCGATGCCCTGCGCCACCTGGATGGGTGGGTTCGAGAACGCATGGGCCGAAGTGAAGGCCCCGAGGAATGCTGCTGTGCCGCCCAAAACCAGCGCGGCCAGCGGCCGGCGGAGACGCGAAGGGTTCATTGCTGTGTGGTCCTCGATCTTGCGTGACGTGAAATCCGACGAGGATTTTGCTTAGCAAGAGTCGGGCTAGATATAGCGTTTACGAGGAACGATCCTCGGATTCAATGTGAATGCTATTGTTTTCATAGCTGGTGACGCCCGTGTGACGGCCGTGCAAGCCACATTTGCTGACAGACCTCACGCAAACCCTGATGCGGCAGTTTCCACGGGCCTTGCCGCCGGAGTCCGCCAGGGTGCACGGCGCAGGTCTATGGCGGTGCATCGCGGCCGGAGATACTGCGGTCCCATGAAGCCCGACGACGACTACGACCCGATGCGCGAACGCCGCGAGGCGATGACCGCGTGGGAGCAGGGCCTGCGGCCGAAGCCGGATCGCCATTGGGCGCTGTGGCTGGCGTTGGCCGTGCTGGCCGTGTACCTGTTCTATATGGGTGCGGAGTGGCTGCTGGCGCAGCAAAGGGCGCCGAAGCAATCCGCGGGGCCGATGGCGGCACAGCCCCGCATCGCGCCGCCCCCGCGGCAGGCCCGCCC